>JAYSPJ010000100.1:0-8812 GCA_043722155.1 Bradyrhizobium sp. | reverse complement strand
CGTCTTTCGCGACCGCGCGTTGTTGCTGAGTCATGTTTTTCAGACCTTTCTTTTCGCGCGCGAGCCTTTTGGCCGCGCCAGATAGTCGATGGTTTCCGGCCGCTCCCTGAGCCAGCCGGTCCAGCGCTTGAACACTTTCGTCATGCGGTCCGGCTCGACCCCGAGCTGCGCCATCGCCACGCCGCCATTGACGGATTCACGGTATTCCGCGATCAGGCCGTCGCGCAGGATGAAGCGGCTCATGCCGTCGATCACGACGCGCTGGCCTTTGAACTGCTCTATCTTCGAGGTGAAGCTCGACAGCGACCACGCATAGCCTTGTGTACCGTCGAATACGGGATCGAACATTTCCCAGCGATAGTCCGCGGCATCGCGGTGAAACAGTTCCTGCATCATGTGCGCGATGTCGGCGCGGCCCTTATGGGCGCCGTAGATGTAGTCGTAATAAATGCCGTCTTCGGAGAAATGCCTGGCGAAGCGCGCGCCGTCGCCGGACTCCGCCGACAGCGTGAAGTCGTTCAATAGCCGCGCGAATTCGTCGCCGGTCATACCGCCTCCCGATACTTGCTGATTGGCCGCAAGCTCAAGAGGCCGACACTATCATATCTGCAGATTTGGAAAGGCGTCGTGAACCGCCGCACGGAATATCGCAGGGTTGTTTTTGTCGTGCTATTCCGCGGCTTCCGACATCACCGACAGCGGCATGCGCGTCAGCCAGCCGTCGAGAAACGCCTTCAGCCAGGCGCGCTCGGTCACGTCATGGATCGCGCGACCTTCGAAGTGATGGTGGCGCGGCCGCGCGCCCGGCGATTCCAGGCGGTCATGGCCGCGCGTGGTCCAGCGATGCATCATCGCGTAGGTCACGTCGGGATGAAACTGGAAGCCGAAAGCGTGACCCGACTGGAACGCCTGGATCGGGAAGTCACCGCCCTCGGCCAGCAATTCGGCGCCATCAGGAAGTTCAAATCCTTCACGATGCCAGTGGTAGACGTGATCCGGCCAATGCTGGCACAGCGCCAGCCCCGCAGGCGTGGGGCGGATCGGGTAATAGCCCATCTCCGTCCGGTCTTCCGGGTGCGGCGCGACCCGCGCGCCGAGCTGCATGGCGAGCATCTGTGCGCCCAGGCAAATTCCCAGAAACGGCCGCTGCTCCCGCAGCGGAACCGAAATCCAGTCGATTTCCCGGCGGACGAATTCATCGGGATCATTGGCGCTCATCGGTCCGCCGAAAATCACCGCGCCGGCATGGTCATCCAGGGTTTCCGGCAGGGCATCGCCGAAGCGCGGACGCCTGACATCCAGCCGGTGACCGAGCGCCCGCAGCGCATTGCCGACCCGGCCCGGCGTCGAGGTCTCCTGGTGCAGAACGATTAGCACCGGCAGCAGGGGCTCGGACGGCGCGACGGCCGCCGATTTGCCGCCGGGGAAGCGCAGCACGTTACTGGAATGGGCCTTGATCGACTGAAACGGCATCGACTTGTCTGTCTGCGGCTCTCAAGTGAGGATCATACCTAAGTGATCCTTAATTTCGTGTGAGTGCAAAGGAGCCGCATCTTTCCAAAAGCAAATCGCGGGCCAAAACAACGCCCGCTGCGCTTTTCAGCGTCTGCGCATCTGATAGCGGCCGACCGCCGCCAGGACAAACCCGCGCGGGAAAAACCGGAGCAGGAACGGCACCATCTTGACGCCGACCCCGGGCAGCACGGCCCGCTTGTTGGCCATCAGCCCGCGATAGCCGGCCAGCGCCACATCGGCCGGGGAGACATTCAGGATCGCAGAATCAACTCCAGGCAGAAACCCCGCCCGCGCCTGAAATTCCGACGGCACCGTACCCGGACATAGCGCAGTAACCCGCACGCCATAAGGCGCGAGTTCCCGGCGCAGCGCTTCCGAGAACGACAGCACATAGGCCTTGGAGGCATAATACACCGCCATTCCCGGCCCCGGCAGAAAGCTGGCAATGGAAGCAACGTTGAGAATGCCGCCGCGATGCCGGATCAGATCATCGGAAAACCGCAACGACAAATCGGTCAGCGCGCGGACATTGACCGCGAGCATGCCAAGCTGTTCGGCACGGTCCAGCCTGACAGCGTGGCCGAACAGGCCGAAGCCCGCATTATTGACGACGAACTCGACCTCCACCCTTTCGGCGGCCAGGGCTGCGGCGATCTTGTCGCAGGCATCGGGCTGTTCGAGGTCGCAGACGATCACGATCGGCGCAGCACCGCCGCTGGCGGTAATGTCATCCGCCAGCGTCGTCAAACGATCCGCGCGTCGCGCCGCCAGGGCCACGCGATGGCCTTTCGATGCAAACAGGCGCGCCAGCTCGGTGCCTATGCCCGCCGAGGCACCGGTAATCAGCGTCACACGCTCGGTCACGATTCAATGCTCATAAATCAATTGCAGGAAATACGGCTAACACCCAGAACGAGAGCATAGGCTTGAGGGGAGATGCAAGCCACTTGAAAGCATATCGGCATGTGTAAACGCACGGTGCGGCGAATTGAAATGCAGTATTCCGAGGGCTTATCGCACCCGGCGACGACCGATCGTCGGGTAGATTAAGATTTCGTCATGTCGGGTGCCGCACCGTCAATGGCGCCCCGGCGGCCTGGACCGCCGCGCGTCACGTCGCCGCGTCCGCGACATCGGAGCCGCTGCTGACCGCCGCAGGTCGCCGTGCGGCGACACGATGCTTGAGATCGATGCGGTCGGGCGAGGATACTCCCAGCAGATCAGCCGCACGCCAGACCACGTTGTCCTCGAACTCGCTGACCTGGCCGTCGGCATAGACCAGCTCCCACATCATTTCGACGATGCGGAGCCGGCCTTCCTCATTCACCGAGCGCATGATGACGCTGGTGAAATGATACAGGTCCACCGCCTCACCCTCGACCAGTGTCGCAGACGCGATCAGGTGATCCGCTGTGCCGCGATCGAGCCCGAAGCGGCTTTCGATCAGGCTGTGGAGCTTGCGCCTTTCAGTTTCGGACGGCTGGCCGTCGATCGAAATGACGTGAATCAACAGCGCCGTCGCCGCCAGACGATACCCGGTATCGTCAAACGCCCGATCCTCGCGCGCGGTGGGGGAAACAACGTCGGCAATGAATTGGCGCAGTCCGTCCAGCATCAATCCTCCTACTGAAATCCCCGAGATCTATTTCGCCGCAGGCGACAGCCACTATATGGGTCGGAAAATCAACACGCGCAATCCACGCCGGTTCCCGGACCTGCATTACGATCAGGCAATCTCGGGATATTTGCTCAGGGTATTTCGTACACCACGATCTTGTCGGCGATGCCGCGCAACGCCGCCTGCTTCTGAATAGGCGTGATCGCTTCGCGCCGCAGAATGGCGGCTACCGCCGGCGCATCGTTGATGGGCCCGGTGATATGGATTTCCTGCGAGGTCGACAGGCTCTGAACCCTGGCGGCGATATTGACGGTCTGGCCGAAATAATCCTGGCGCTCGTTGAGCATGACGGCGAGGCAAGGCCCTTCATGAATGCCGATCTTGACCACCAGATCGGCGGTGCCGCGCGCGACATTGAGCGCGTCCATCGCGGCGCGCATCCGCAGGCCGGCGACGATGGCATGTTCAGGCTTGATGAAAGTCGCCATCACGGCATCGCCGATCGTCTTGACCACCGCGCCCTTCTCCGAGGAGATGATCTCCAGCAGCGCACGAAAATGCGCGCGCACCAGGTCGAATGCGGCAAGGTCTCCGACCCTCTCGTACAGCGCGGTGGAGCCCTTGAGGTCGGTGAACAGAAACGTCAGCGAGGTGATCTTGAGCCGCTGGTCGATGTTGAGATTGTCGGCCTTGAAGACGTCGCGGAAGGTCTGGTTGGTCAGCATCCGCTTGGCGGTGAGGAAGGGCTTACGCTTGCCTATCAAATGATGGAGTGCGTCAGCGGCGACGAAGACCGACGGCAGCACCCGCACGCCGGCCTGATTGTCGAGCGCCAGCCGGAGCGGGCCGGGACGCATCGTAATGGTTGCTCCGGTTGGCGTCGGCGTCCTGTTGTAGAGCAGCGACAGTTGCTGGCGCTCTTTGGTCGGCTCACCCTGGACGTCAATGAACTGAGCGGCGTGCGTCACCGGTTCGAACACGATGATGAATTCCGCCGGCAATTGCAGCGACAGCACCGCCTTCTCGCCGGCCGGCAGCTCGAGCGCGTCCAGCACGACCTCGCTCGAGAGCGCCGCGAACGACTCCTCGTTGAAGTCAACGCCGGAGCTCCAGAACACCTGCTTGTAATATTCCCAGAGCGGCAGCGTGTTCGGGTCATGCGCCGCGATGCGCCTGACCCGGGGACTGACGGTAAAGGCGACCTCGACCTGCTCATCGACCGAGGCCTCGTAGCCGCAGGCGCACAATCCGCAGTGATAGTCGTCATGGCGCAACGATTTCAGCGTCGAGTGGGCGTCGAGCACGCCGCCGCAGCCGGGACACAGCACATTCCAGGTGAGATCGAACAGCCCAAGCCGCGAGGCATGCAGGAAGCCGGAAATCACCCGCTCTTCGTCGAGCCCGGTCCGCGCCGAGAAATCCAGCACATTGATCCGGTTGAGCTCGTGGTCTTCGCCTTTTTCGACCAGCTCCCGAACCGCATCGGCCACCGCCGGATCGGCGGTCTGTTTCAGCAAGGAAAACTGCGCCTGGGTGTCGCTCATGGCAATGCCCTCGTCACCGACGCGTGATGCGGAACATCGGCGAGCGATCGGGCTGCGTCGTCACCACGCCGACCGGCATCACCGGCGTCTTGTCGATGAGTTCGACCTTGAACGCGCCGATCAACTTGGCCAACGCCAGGGTGGCCTCGACCAGCGCGAAATGCGCGCCGATGCATACCCGGGCGCCGACGCCGAACGGCAGATAGGCAAAGCGATCGGGCGGTGGCGAAGGTGGCATGAAGCGGGACGGGATGAAGGCGTTCGGATCGCGCCAGAGCTTTTCGTGCCGGTGCAACAGCCACGGCGCGATCAGGACCACATCGTTCTTCTTGACCGGCCTGCCGGCGATGCTGTCCGGACCGGCGGCGGAGCGCGCGATCAGGAACGCCGGCGGATACAGCCGCATGGTCTCATCGACCACCGCACGGGTAAACTTCAGCCGCTCGATATCGAACTCGCCGTTGACGGTCACTGCCTTCACTTCCGCGGCCAGTTGGTCCTGCGTCGCCGGATCGAGCGCCAGCAGATACAACGACCAGAACAGCGCGGTGGCGGTGGTCTCGTGGCCGGCGAGAATCATCGTCGCCACCTGATCGCCGAGTTGCTCGTCGGTAAAGGCTTCGCCGGTCTCGGGATCGCGCGCTTTGCCCATCAGATCGAACAAATCGCTCGGCGGCGCTCCCTCGTTCTTGCCGGCGGCGCGGCGTTCCGCCATCAGCATGGCGATGAAACGCGTCCATCGCTTGCGGAAACGGGCGCGGGAGAAATCCTGCGGGGTCGGCCAGCTCAGCGGCAGCAACAGATCGAGAAGATGCGGCCGCGCCAGCCGCTCGCCATATTCCATCACGAAGTCGCGCAGCGCCGCGCCGTGGCGGTCCATCCCGAACGAAAACATCGTGCGCCCGGCGATCTCGAGCGTCATGCGCTGCATCGCCTCGCGCAGATCGACCGGCCCGCCGCTGGCGGCTTGAAGTTTCGCAATCGTCTCGTCCGTCGCCGCCAGCATGTGCGGAATGAGCGTCGTGACGGCGCGCGGCGTGAAGGCCGGCGCCAGCGTCCTTCGTTGGTGCTTCCACGCGCGCCCCTCGGCGATCAGCAGGCCTTCGCCGAGTACCGGGCGCAACACCCGGATGCCGGCCGGAGTTCGCGTGTAGTTCTCGTAATTGTCGACCAGCACATGCTTGATCGAATCCGGCGTGTTGAGAATGAAGCTGGAGCGCCCGAAGAAGCGGCCCTGGACGATATCCTCTTCGTAAGCGCGCTGCCCCCAGGTAGCGATCACGCTCTCGCGCATCGCCGCCATCCGGCCGAAGGCGGTCATGGTTTCGGGCGCGCGCGGCGGGTTGGGCGGCACCAGCGGCTGGCGTGTGATCGGCGGGTCCCAGGCTTCGGCTATGCTCACTTACGGCCTCGCAGTTCTAACGGACAGATATGCCCGTACGGGCGTCGTTGCATCAGGTCCGGAAATCCGGGCGCCACGAAGGCGACGGGACGGGGACACCGCTCAACAGCTAGTAAGTCAGTTCGGCGACCGCAATCCTGTTTTCCGACGCCGGCCAGCCCCGGGCGACGATCCGCTCCTCATTGAACTGCGCGGCGACGGCACGGCCGGTTTCCGGGGCCGGCAACCGCGAGGTCGAGATCGAATCGGTCGGCACGCCGGCTTTGACGTCCACGGGCTCCTTGCCGTCCAGCAGCACCACATCGCGGGGCAGTCCAAAATATCCGCGCTGCCGCGACATGATGACGACCGCGCCCGCTCCCGCGTCGGCCGGTCCCAGCGGGCGCGCGGCGCGCAGATGCACGATGCCGGACGAGCGCGGAAACGGCGAACGGTAGAAATGCGTGGTGGTCGAACCGGGCGAGGTGAGCACGATCTCGAGGTGCCAGGACGGATCGACCTGCGCCGGGCCCCAGCGCCCGTCCGCGCCGGTTTGCGAGGCGTGGATCGGGCCGCCCAGCCGCTCGCCGGTATCTGGCGATACGCGATGCACTTCGACCGATGCGCCCGCCACCGGACGGTTGGTTTGAACGCCGCCCGGCGTGCCCGTCACGAGGCCGCTCAGTTTGACCGCCGCTTCCGGCGCAATCGCGATCCGGTCCGGTTCGCGGCCAGCAATGAATTTATAGATCTCGCGGAACGCGCGCGGATGAAACGCGGTCTCGCGGTGGTCGACCGCGCCGAGCACGAGGTTGCTGGCGCCCTTTAGCGCCGGGCCGTCCGAGGTGACGCCGGTCGGCGTGCCCGGCTTGCCGACGAAGCGGCCATCGGCCTGGGCATATTTGTCGATGCCGTCGCTGCGCAATGTCAGGAACGCGGTGCCTGGCGTCACCTCGCTATCGCCCTCGTTCAACCCGCGCAGGAACGGACCGCGGCCGTTGAACTCACTGCCGGGCATATCATCCCAATCGAAGATGCCGTGGTTGGGAACGCCGCACATCACGGCATGGCTGACATCGGCGCCGCCACCGTTCTTGATATAGCTGCGCATGGCATTGCCGCCGCGCGAATTACCGACCAGCGCGACGCGTGCTGCACCGGAGCGGCGTTTCAATTCCTTGATGGCCTCGCCGAGTTCGAGGCGCTGGTCCTCCGTCGAAGACCGGTTTGGTTGCGCTACGGTGTCGTCGGTTCGCGCCAGCGGATCGGTGAAATTGATCGCCAGCATCCGGTCGCGCGGAACCCCGTTCGATTCCATCCGCCACAGGGTGGTGATCCACAGCGCGGCGTGATCGCCATTGCCGTGCACGAAGAGAATTGGTGGAACTTGCGCCGCCGGGGTGGGGGACGCCGTCTGGGCAAAGGCTGACAGACCGAAGGTACCGGCCGCCAGGGGCAGGGCACTGCCGGCCTTCAGTAGCGTGCGCCGCGATAGGCTCATTTGGTGGCCTCCCGTTATTTCCGGTCTTTTAGCGGGCCTATGTGATTGCCGATAGCGGCCTAAACACTGGACAGCCAAGGACTTTCGCAGGCATCACTGCAAAACGCAGGGAATCAGGGGCCGGCCGCGACCGGCCTGACGGAACGGGTATGACGGAACCGCCGAAACGCTCGATGTTGGCTGGGGACGGCGTGGCAGCGCCGTTGCGGCATGCGGTGTTCCGGCGGATCTGGCTCGCCAGCCTGCTCTCCAACCTTGGTCTCCTGATCCAGGGGGTCGGCGCCGCCTGGGCGATGACTCAGATGGCGTCGTCGGCCGACAAGGTCGCGCTGGTGCAGACCGCGCTGATGCTGCCTATCATGCTGATCTCGATGCCCGCGGGCGCCATCGCCGACATGTATGACCGAAGGGTCGTGGCGCTGCTCTCGCTGCTGATCGCGCTGGCTGGCGCAACCGCACTGGCGGTGACGGCATGGCTCAATCTCATTACGCCGAATATCCTGCTGGCGTTCTGTTTCATCGTCGGCTGCGGCATGGCACTGTTCGGACCGGCGTGGCAATCCTCGGTCAGCGAGCAGGTGCCGGCGGAGAATTTGCCGGCAGCGGTGGCGCTGAACGGCATCAGCTACAACATCGCACGAAGCTTTGGGCCGGCGATCGGTGGTGTCATCGTCGCCACTGCCGGCGCGGTCGCGGCCTTCGCTGCCAATGCGCTGCTCTATATTCCGCTTCTCGTCGTGCTGTTTCTCTGGCGCCGCAGCAGCGAGCCGTCACGGCTTCCCCGCGAACGTCTCAACCGCGCCATCGTTTCGGGCGTGCGCTACCTCGCCAACTCGCCTTCGATCCGCATCGTGCTGACGCGCACGCTGGTGACGGGCATCATCGGCGGTTCGGTGATGGCGCTGATGCCGCTGATCGCCCGCGATCTCCTGCACGGTGGCGCGCAAACCTACGGCATCATGCTTGGCGCCTTCGGCATGGGCGCGGTGATCGGCGCGCTGAACATCGGCGAACTGCGCAAACGAATGAGCGGCGAGGCCGCGATCCGCGCCTGCACGATATCGATGGCGGGCGCCATCACGGCGGTGGCGTTGAGCCGGCAGCCGGTGCTGACCGCGGCCGCGCTGGTGGTGGCCGGGGCGGTGTGGATGGCAGCGGTCGCGCTGTTCAATATCGGCGTCCAGCTCTCCGCGCCGCGCTGGGTCGCCGGCCGCTCGCTGGCGGCGTTCCAGGCCTCGATCGCCGGCGGCATT
>JAYSPJ010000099.1:0-4480 GCA_043722155.1 Bradyrhizobium sp. | reverse complement strand
GCGCCGGGACACGGCCGCCTAATTTCCGAAGATTCCACCAAACAAGCCGCCGGGCCGCTGCGGCGGTGGTGGCGGCGGCGGTTGCTGCTGGAATTGCGGCTGCGGCGGCGGCGACGAACGCTGGACCTGCTGCGTCGGCGGCGCGCGCGTCTGGGCGGGCGGCGGCGGTTTCGTCGGCTCCGGCGCCGCGGTGACGATGGTGGTTTCCGGACCTTTGCAATCCGTCAGCCAGATATCGTAGATCGGATGCTCGACGCCGTGCAGCCCGGGGCTGGCCGCATACATCCAGCCGGAGAAAATCCGCTTCACCTCGCCCTGCAGCGTGATCTCGTCGACCTCGACAAAGGCGTCGGTGTTGGCGGCTTCGGTCGCCGGACGGGTATAGCAGGCATGGGTCTTGACCCGCAGCGCACCGAACTGGACGGTCTCGCCGATATCCTCCTCGAAATTGATGATGCGCCCGGTGATCTTGTCGAGCCCGGAAAAGCTCGCCTTCTTGTTGACGATCTTCTGCGCCGGCGGCTCGGAGACCACCTCGTCGCCGGGCTGCAGGCTGGCCGGCATCTGCGGCACGCTCGCTCCGCCCTTGGGCTGGCGCTGGCCCGGCGGCAAGCCCGGCAGCGGAGCAGCACCCGGCTGCGGCGGCGCTACCACGATGCCCGGCGCGGTATGTTGTGGAATCACGGTCGTGCCGGGCGGCGGCGCCAGCGGCTGCGTCTGCACCGACCCCGGCGGTGGCACGCCCTGCCCCGGCGGCGGACGATTGGGCGTTGGCAGCAGGCGGCCCCTCGGCAGTTCCGGCACTTGCTCGTCGTCGTCGTCGGCCTGCGGCGGCTGGTTACCGCGCGGAATAGCCCCGGGCGGGCGAGGCGCCGGATCGGAAAAAATATTGCCGATCTGCGCGCGCGCGGGCGGCGCAAGCGAGATCGTCGCGGCGGCCACGAGGGCCGCAATACCAGTCAGGGCAATGGTTCGAAACATCTCGCGGCTTTAAAAGGCGAATCGGGCTCGCGACATTGTACAGACTTATCCGCCGCTCGCAGGGTCACCGGTTAACACGGCGAATACGGCGGGTTTGCGACAGAAGCAATTTCCGTAGTAATTTCAAGGCATCTCATGCCACCTCTTCTCATCTTTTACCGGGGTTTCTGGTACGTTTCTGGTACGGTGATGTTGACACTCATGAACGGCGCCCGGCGCAATGGTCGAAGTTGACTAAACGGAATCGCCCACTTGGAGGGCGGCCCCAAGCGCAAAGGCGGTTCGACCCACAAGAAACATGGTTCTTACCCGCTTGTCGATGATGACGGTATTTCCACCATCTGACCAGTTCCTAGTGACAGCCTCAAGCACGCTTGTGCTGCGAGTTCGGAGGCCGCATTCCGGGAAGGTGACGTCCGCCTTCGGCAGCGAAGCAGACATGCCCAGAGCTTGCGCCGATCTCGCCTAATGACCCGTAGCGAATGACCCTTGGGTATCGATATTGCCCCCGCGATGCTTGCGCTTGCCGACGAGGTGATCGAATGAAGCGGCGGGAATTTATTGGTCTTATCGGTGGCGCGGCAGCATGGCCGCTGTCAGCGCTTGCGCAGCAACCGGCGATGCCGGTGATCGGGTTTCTTTACAGCATTGGCGTCGAATTGCTTGATGCCCTGTACCCGATGCCAACCTGCCTAGCGCGGAGCGACGGTCGGGTTAGTCGTAGCCTGCCGTGGGTTCGCGGGAAAAATTCAGATCCGCGCGGGCGCCAAGGAAGTCCAGCATCGAGCTTCGCCTGCCGCACGCTCCATATACATTCACAAAAATATATATTAGAATGCGACTGAAGCCGGACTAAACCGACTCAACAAAGGGGAGAACCGCTGTGAGGGCATGGTCCAAATTGACGTCTTACTGTGCAATTTTTGCGCTTAGCTTAACGATAAGCGCGCAGCCGCTTCGTGCCGCGGATCCGAAGGTGCACCACGTTGCCATTCAGGTCAGCGTCAACGATCCGGCGGTAATGAACTTAGCGCTTAACAATGCAGCGAACGTTGCACAAGACTACAGTGCAAAGGGTGAGGAAGTAGAAGTCGAAATCGTCGCCTATGGGCCTGGCCTGCATATGCTGCGCGACGATACCTCGCCGGTGAAGGCGCGGGTTAAATCAATTAGCGAAAGCATGCCCAACGTTGCCTTCACCGCTTGTGGCAACACGCGGGAAGCAATGCAAAAGGCCGAGGGCAAAGAAATCCCGCTTGTCTCGCGGGCGAAAGTGGTGCCGGCCGGTGTCGTCCGTCTGATGGAGTTGCAGGAGCGGGGCTGGAGTTACGTCCGGCCCTAACGCCAGTTTGAATTGGTGACGCTGCTTTTCCGTAAATTGTTCACCCGCGGCTTGGCTTTGTGCCGCGCGGGCATCGGGAACGAGATTATGCCAAACATGAAACTCAGTTCGGTTAAATGCCTTGCCGTCGCAGCGACGGTATTAGTTGCGCTGTGCATTCAGATCGTCGGTCCGACGACCGCGGCCAGTCAAGCTGTCGTCACAACTCCCCAGATTCCGGCGGGGAAGGACAACGACCTGAAATTTTATGCGGCTAATGGCAATATAATGAAGGGACGCGAAGCGCTGGAGCAGATGCCACGCGCGGATTTGTCTCTCTGGCTTGCCGGCAATCAGTTCTTTGCAATGGACGATGTCGTTGTGGGCTTTCAGAAATTGAACGCAGGCAAGAGCGTCGCGGTGATTACGCTGCCGCCCGGCCTTTTGCTTCAGGCCATAAAGGCCGGCGGCTGGATATTTGAGGGCAAAGAGTACCCAGGATTGCCGGATGTCTATGCATCGGTGAACCTTGGACACCTCAAGCAGCTCAAAGGCAGCGGCCTGATGGACAGCTACATGATCTACATGCACAACGAACTGCAGATCATGGTGGCGAAAGGAAACCCCAAGAAAATTACCGGTATCGACGATCTCGTCAGATCGGATATTCGTACCTCAATGCCGAATCCGGTCAATGAAGGGATCATGCAATTTTACGCGCGCAAGATGCTGGAGCGTCACGGCCTCTGGCAGCAAATTTCCGCTGGCAAGGAGTGTGTGTCTTGCGAGACAACGAAGAACAACTGGTTTACGGCGGTTCACCACCGCGAGACGCCGGACCGCATCAAGGCCGGCCGGTCAGACGCCGGACTTGTGTGGAAGACGGAGGTTTTGGAAGCGCTCCGCGATGGCGCGCAAGTCGAGGCCGTCGCGCTGCCTGCGGAAGATAGTCTGCGTAACGAGGTATCCTACGTCATCGGCGTGTTGGGGAAAGCCGCGCATCGGCAAACTGCGGAAGCGTTTCTAGGCTTCTTGCGTTTGCCGGAAGGCCAGGATGCCTATGCCAAATTCGGCTTTGTCAAAGCCGAAGGCGAGGAACTGAAACTGAAGCCGATCAACTGACGGCGGGTGTTGCTTCGGTGCTGGCGGCCGCGTTCTTCGAGCACGACGAGATCTCAACCCAGACCCGCCAGTGTTCGGTTGAAACTCTTGGATCGAACCATTCGCAACATGCCACTTTGGTATCACCGTTCCTTTAACGTTGCTGGCCAGCGCCAACAAGGTGGTTCAATAAAGCTATTGCTTGCGGCGCTTGCGCGAGTCCGATTGTGGCAGATTTTGTTGCAAAAGTCGGCTGCACCCGATGGATGCCCGTCAGTCATACGGCTGAGGACGGTCGGCTTTGATCTGCCGGCCTTGACGCTCTCTACGCAACTCTCACGCTACGCAAAGCACTGGATCGGCGCAGTGCTGACAAGGCAAGATATTTTGACTAACCTTCAATGCGGGCCATCAAGACGGGGTAGGACAGGGCCCACGAGAGGAGATCGATGAGCACAGTAAAAAGCGCTCTGGCCCAGAAGAGTGGCGCCCTGATCCATGTTCGTTCCGGCGACATGGTCGTCGAAGCCCTGCGCCAGATGCGCGAAAACCGGGTCCGGTCGGTGCTGGTAATCGACGACGACGTGCTGGTCGGTATCGTGACCCAGGGTGACTGCGCCATCAAAGTGCTGCTGCCCGGGCTCGATGCGAAGCAGACGCCGGTGGGCCAAGTGATGACGGGCAACCCGGTGACGGTCAAGCCGGACGATCGGCTGGAAGGCTGTATGGCAATGATGGCTGCGCGCGGTTTTCGCCATCTGCCGGTGCTGGACGCGGGCAAGGTCGTGGGCGTGATCTCGATCGGAGACGTCGTCAAGGACATCATCCGGGATTTGGAGCACAACGTAGGCGACCTGATGGGCTACATCATGAGGGACGGCCCCGGGGGCTGACAGACGAACCGCGGTGCCGTCGCCCCGTCCGCGATCCTGCGGCGGCCCTAGTTCTTCTACAATTGAAAACCGCTCGCCGAGGTGGTCTAGAGCGGTTTTCGGTTGATGTGAATCGGAACAGTAAGGGGGTTCCCAAAGGGGCGCAAATCAGATTCGGGTTGCTTTGACAGCAACAGCGAGATCT
>JAYSPJ010000098.1:0-7479 GCA_043722155.1 Bradyrhizobium sp. | reverse complement strand
CGCCGCCATCCGCCAAGGACGCACCGACCAGGAGCCGCCGGCGATCCGCAGCCAGAGTGCCGAAATCCCCGCACCTTCCCGCGGCGCCAAGCCCGTGCCGGCCGCGCGGTCGCCGGCAAGCATTTCCTCGACCAGATGAGCGGGGGCCGTCTCCGGCGATTGCCCGATGGCGTCAACGAAGGCGAGGGCCGATTCCGCATCAAGCCGGGCCGCGGCTGAACGGAGCGTCGCTTCGGCGACTGTCCGGCGGGCCGCTTCCACGTCCGAACCTGACAGCAGCGTGGCAAGCGCCGCCGTATACCGGTCGACGTCCGCAATAGTGTCCGGTCCGCGGCGGGCTGACGCATCGCCGGCCTGCGACAGAGCCTTCGCGGCCTGGTGGCAGAACGCCTGCAGTTCCGCAGGGGACTCGGCCTGGCGGTCCTCCAGCGGGCGCTCACACAGCGCCTCAATCAGGGCGATAATTTCGCTCTTTTCCAAGCTCTGACACTCCTTACCATCCGTTAGACGGACAGCTTCCATTTTTTAACCGCGTCCGCGCCGCCGATTTCTTCGCGCAATTGCTTTTTCACCTTTTGAGCGAGCTTATGCACGTGTTCGACCGGCAGGCCGATCAGATGGGCGATCTCCCGGGCCGGCTGACCGCTCAGCGCAAACTCCAGATATAGGCGCTCGGTGGCGTCGAGCCGAGGGAATGCCTGCTGCAAGGCCGCCAGCGCCTGCTCCAACAAGCCAGCCGCCTGCCCCTCCAGCAGCTTGTCCTCCGGCGTCGGCACCGCGAAGTCCTCGGCGCCGCCGGCAAGCACGCCCTCATCCGCCGCGGAAATGTCGACCGTCTGGCCCGCGCCATGCCCCTCCGCATGGTAACCGAGCGGAAGCGCAGTTCGGACGCGAACCAAGGCCTCTGCGACGTCGGCAACGTTGCATGGTGTCTCGGCACGTGGCAGGCGGGCAAGCAGGACGGGTGGATCGGCCGAGAGCCGCTCCCAGTAGAGCAGGCGGAAGACCGATTGATCGAGCGTCGACAGCCGCTGGATCGCAGCCGGAAGACGCCGGCGCGGCAAGATAGTTCGTACATAATCGATGACGAGGTTCTCGATCACCTGCAGGATAAAGCCCGACGGGCTGCCACGACCCGAATAGGCGCGCAGGCGTTGCAAATCGTTCTTTAGCAGCGCCTCGCAGACGGACTGGTAAGCGTCCTCGCGGTTTTGCTGGTGGTCTTTGCCAGGCAGATTGCGCAAGATGATGCGCCGCATGTCGTCGGAAAAGAACGCCTCGAAGGCGCGCCATCCGGCGTCGGTGTTGAGCGCCAGAAGCTTGACGACCCGTTCCGACAACAGGTCGCGCACGACGAGTGCAGTGTAGACGCGGACCCGCGCCCGCCCGTCAAAGCCCTTCAGCCGCGCGAAACCGTCGGCGCGAAGTGCGGCCATAACGTCGCGAAACGCCGCTTCCGTCTCGGCCCGGTCTTGGGTGACGCGCAAGCAGGCAGTCCACACAAGGTCGGCTAAAGCCCGCGTAAGCGTAGCCGCCGCCCCGGTGTCTCCCCGAAGGGCGACTCCTAGCAGCTCTCGTTCTGGATCGGCGTGTGCGGTCACGGATCCCCCACCTGTCCCGGTGCTCCCAGTGACAGACAAACGCGGCAAGATTTCAAGTCCCCTTCTTGTTTGGCGAGCACGACAAAAAAACTCCGCTGGCCGTCTAACCCTTCAGCGAACCCACAAGGGCTCGCCTGACCCAGCGACGAAGGAGCGTCCAATGCCCCGCAAATGGAAGATTCTGGCAATTCTACTCTCACTTTGCTTGCCGCAATGCGGTGGAGCGCACGCCGAGACAGACAACCCGGATGGCTACCGCCTCTCCGATCCGGTAATCCACGGCAATCTCGCGATCTACTTCGTATATGGCAAGTCCCGCGGCGGGCCCGTTCCGCTTACCTTGCAGGAGGCCCTAGCCAGGAAGGTCATCAGAGTGCACGAGACAGGCCAGGTTAACGAGCTTCAGGTCGAGAACATTGGCAAGGACGAGATTTTCATTCAGTCAGGTGATATTGTGAAGGGTGGACAGCAGGATCGCGTGCTCAGCGTCAGCATACTGCTACCGCCTCATTCAGGCGCGATAGCTATCGACTCATTTTGCGTCGAAAGTGGCCGCTGGTCGGCGCGGGGCGCCGAAGATGCGCGGACGTTTTCGAGCGCGACCGCAGCCCTGCCGTCCCGCACGGCCAAGCTGGCGATCGCCGGCGCATTGACGAAGCGGCCAGATGGCGGCGACGCTTCGGTCGGCGCGCGCCAGCAGGAGGTCTGGAGGAGCGTCGCACAGATCCAGGAGAAGCTCACTGCAAATCTCGGCTCACCGGTCGCGGCGCCGCGATCGCGGACCAGCCTGCAGCTGACGCTCGAGGACGGCCATCTCGCCGGCCAGCAGGCCGAATATATCGCGACCCTGCGGCCAAAGGGCGAGCAGAGTGATGATATCGTCGGTTACGCTTTCGCGGTGAATGGCAAGATAAATAGCGCCGACATCTATCCATCCAACGGACTGTTCCGGAAGATGTGGCCGAAGCTATTGCGCGCCAGCGTCACCGAGGCGATCGGCGAGCGCGCCGCGGACAAGGCCCCGGCACCGCCGACCGCAGCGGTGTCCGACTTCATCGGCTCTGCAGACAGTGGCCGCGCGGTCGAGGCCAAAGCCGGCGAGCGGGCGAGCGTACGCATGCGCGATAGCACCAGGGCGATGGTCCTGGAATCCCGGCCCGCCAATGCTCCTGCAGCAAGCTGGGTTTATCGTAATTATCTCGCCAAGTGATGCGTGCGGAGTTCATGATTAAAACAGGCAGCCCATGAGGACGATCAGCCCTGCGCTTTTGCTTACTCTATGCCTCGCGGTTTCGGCTGTCGCGGCAGCGGACCAGTTCACTGCCGACAAACCCAGTCCGCTTAAGCTCGCGCGGCCGGCCCATAGCGAAGATACGGTCGTGCGCTTCAGCGGCACGGTCCGTATCGCGGGACGATTTGTTGTCGCCGGGAGGGGTTCGATCGGAAACCGCGCTATCTAAGGGTCACACTCAGGCCCGACAGCGCTCCGACGGGTCTGCTTCCGCATGCGACCGGCGCCGGCGCCGTCAAGGAACTGATGCTGACCAATAACGAGCAAGCGGCCACGATGTTGCTCGGCCCGGAAGCCACCGAAAAACTTCTCGCCAAGACAGTCCTCTCCGCAGAAGGCGACGAAACGGTGACAATCGGCGACTATCAATCCGTCGTCGAATGCGACCATCGCCGGTACATGGCTCGTCTCGTCGCGGTTACGGCGAGCCGGGACATTCCGGTGGCTGCTGGCGAGAGCCAGCGCTCGGCTGTTAACAGTCCGGTCGGACAAACGGGCGGCGTGACGTCCCTCTTGCTTGGCACCAGTTTTTGTCGGAAACGCGCTCGTCCTTCTGCCATCGGCCTGCGGTTTCGGTTCCGTCCGCCGGCACGACGAGCGATAACCGTGCCGCTTGCCCTACTGCCACTCGCCTTCGTAGCGAATCCCGCTCGCCCAGCTGAACACGCCGTGGCCATCGCTCTGCTTCTCCTTCAGCTTGCCTTCGTACCGGTCGCCGTCTGGCCAGGCATGGCGAATGCAGCCGTCGACGCCTAGACGCATCTTTATCGGGTCCTGGCTTCCAGATTTGCATGCGAGCCGCCAACGACGAGGCCCGACATCACACGGCTGCAAAGTCGAACCGTCCGCGAACTGACAAGTAGTGATTTATGTCCACCACGTCCGAGCTGTTACCATCATGTAAAATGTTCTCGGTGGGGGCAATATAGGCGTCGCCGGGTCGGAGCCGTAGCCTGACGATCGGGTATTGCGGGAATGCAGACATAAAAGCCGCACCGATGGAATTCACATCACGCCTGAATGGAACATCTTCCCTGTTCAAGATCGCCGCCATCCCCGCCGCCGTTTGGTTTAGAAAAATGAAATAGCGGTCGCTCGGACCAAGATTAACCGACACGCGGTTGGACCCCGATTTCAGATCATCGACCGCAAGTCGATCCCACATGTCAAAATGCAATCCAACACGTGCATCCTGGTCAACAGCTCTTGTCATTGTGATGAGGCCAGGATCATCCCGCCCAATCCTGGCCGAATGGACCTGCCGCGTTAGAATACCAGCATTCCGAATGATATCGAGAAGCAATCCTATGAGCGGATGCTTCAAGGTATCGCTATCATCAGCGCGCTGAAATATATCGTCACGATTTTCAAAGAGCCTTATCAATTGCGGGCTCAAAAGCCGCACTATCGCGACGCTGCGATGCGCCGGCGGCGCCGTCACGGACCAAAGTACCGACAACTCCTCTTGCGTTGCAGGATGCCAGTCCAGCAGCGGGACGCGGGCATCGGGCACGTATCGCTGAGCCCCCGTGTCTATGGTGTCAGCTCGACACGTTCCGCGACTGAGACATACTCTGTCTCCTACGTCGAACAACGAATACCGTGGTGAATATAGAACAACTGAAGGTGCCGATTTGGCACCTGATAAGATACTTACGGGATTTGCGTCCATGCTATCGCGCTGCTTGTTCGGGCATATCCGCGCTTTTCCCAAATTCGACGTGGGAGCCTTTCGAATATGCCCACGTCCATCTCAAATGAGTCAACAGGCTAGGCTGGCGGCACAAATAATGTCGAACCCGCGACCAATCGGTAAGGCACTGAAGCAAGGTCGCGAAGCGCCACCCAAGTTACCAATTCGGGTTCGCCAAGCTTTGACGCCGACCGAATAAATGCACACTTATGTTCGGTCGAGTGAAACTCGCACAAGTAATCGCGCAATGGCGATAAATCAGGGCCCGCACCTTTTTCATAGATTATCGCGACATTTACATCAAACACGGCGGGCTGGAGCAGCATCATGGCGATTGAACGAACCACTGGTATCCGACGTTTCACCAGACCAGTCGCCTCGTGGATCAGCATGCCATTGGCTGGATCGTAGCCAAGTTCAGCCAACATCGTATCGATAGAGGAAATAGCCGGAACGACCCGCAAATTCCATCCGCGAGATCTTCCTTCATTGAGGAGAGAGGCGGTTACGCTGTCAAAAATAATCGGATGCCCCGGCGTCAACCAAGCAATCGGACTGTCAACTTCAATCAATTCAACGATCGCGTGAAAAACATCCGAATAATTTTCTGTTCTGACTCGACCATCCTGGTAGAGCGACCACAAGCTGATACACTTGTCGCGCAGATCCTGGGGCAAGCCTTCCAAATTTGATTCTGGAAGGTTTGTGCAGATGCGCTTGCACTTGGTCAGGATGTCGACCGTTTCGATGGTTAGCTGTTCGGGAAAAATTATCCCGGCGCCGACCAGATAAACTTCTCTCTTCATCTGCTTGGGCTGACTGTTATCGTCATGAGCGATGCTGGCTTGTGTCAAGATATCCCCCGATTCCATATTTCCTGTTCTGAGCCGCCCGAGAATGCTCGTTCACCTTGGGTTAGGGCCTCAAACATGCTCGCCTTGACCTATGCCGAGCTCTTTCTCGAGGTCTTCAATGACGATGTCGGCAAAGGCTTGCACGTGCAGCCGACAGTATTGTGTTTCTGTTCCGGCAAAAGTTCCCAATTCCGCAAGCTTATTGCTAGGGTTACCGCCGCCGCAAACTGAAAAATATGCGCACGAATCCCCGCATCGCTGAATACCGGCCAAGATATCGGCATACGCCATCTTAAAGCCGGTGCTTGAAACGATCGCCGGCCAATCATCGTTGTGAACGTTACCCCACTCGAACGTCCCATAGCGACCATGTTCCGTGCCGAGCAACTCCGGTGAAAACGTCGTTACATTGCCCGCGAAGTCGATGTTGATGATCGCGCCCGGCATATTGTCGGCGCGCATTACGCTGTTCCCGTTGGGCGCCATCAGATGTCCGCGCATCCCATCAAACTCGCGAACGCGAATACTCGGATTCGCGTGGCGAAGCATTGCAAGTCGCCGAAGAAAAGCGCGGAATGATCCTGCTGCCTCGGATCTTGAAAGAGACGACAAATAGTTGATACCCTCAACCTCCTCAACATTGAAAGCCACTTGCGTGGCGCCCAAAGCTTCGAAGAAGCGCCAAGAATCATCGGGCGACCGCAATGCGTCTTCGGTCAAAACACCGATCACGGTAAAGGGAATTTCGTGCTGCCGTAACTTGGCAATTCCTCGCATTACGCGATCGTAGGTACCCCTTTTCGACCGATCCACCCGGTGTGCATCGTGAACTTCTTTTGGGCCATCGATGCTGATCCCAATCTGAACGGACCATTTCTTGAACAGCGCGCACCAGTCGTCGTTTATCAGAATGCCATTGGTCTGAAAATGATGACGGAACAGCATTGGCGCTGCGCTCGATTGCAACTCCCGAAACGCATCTTCATAAAATGCGACAGGCGCTGTCATTGGCTCGCCAGCGTGCCAGACAACGGACAATCGCTCCTCGCTAACACGCATTCCACGCACGAACCGAGCGATCGCCCGCACGGTGGACGCGTTCATGCGGTTATTTTCAGAACGGTGACCTAAGTAGCAATAAGAGCAATCGATGTTGCAAAAGGTCGTGGGCTGCAAAACCAAAAGACCCAGCGGCGCACATTCGACATCGTTGAGAAGAAATGGCTGCAAATGGCTAGATGCCGAGGTTATGTTCAAGTTTAACCCATAAGCCTCGTGATCGACTATTTGTTGTTGAAATTATTGAAATTCGAAAATTGATTGAAGTTCGTAAACTGATTGAAGTTCGTAAACTGATTGAAATTCTGGAAAGGCAGTGCCTGATTGAAAGCTACCGGCGTTACATCGCTCTCCGGGCCGGCGGAAGGATCAACCGGTCCGGGTCCATCGGGCTTGACGAGATTTCGAGCTGCAGAAAAGGATGCACGAATAACATCGATGCGCAATCGAATATCCGGTTTTGTCGACTTATCCGATTCGATGATTGCAGATTGCGGGGGCGGCGGGGGTATATCGACCATAGCCTCAACCTCAATTATAGTTTAAGAAAACTTTTCAACCTTATTCAGTTATTTTACTGTCGGCGGCCCAAGAACTAAGTCAACAGCATAATTATCTTGATATTATCCGATGCCTGACGCCTTCCGTCAAGGGCCACGGTATCTGCTGCAATGACTGCGGCGCCAATAGCCTGGGTTTCGTTCGCACCTTCCAGAAGAGCCGTCTGGCCAATGGCTGGGCCCTCATCGCATTTAGGATGAACCTCCCATGGCGCGATCCTGGATCGTCAAGCCTGCCGAACCAGTTCTAACGATTGGCCAATCAATCTGACGAACTCGCTTTGGAAATTCGACGATTGGATCGCCGATTCCCGGGCTACGCTCTAGAGCGGTTTTCGGTTGATGTGAATCGGAACAGTAAGGGGGTTCCCAAAGGGGCGCAAATCAGATTCGGGTTGCTTTGACAGCAACAGCGAGATCT
>JAYSPJ010000097.1:0-7320 GCA_043722155.1 Bradyrhizobium sp. | reverse complement strand
AGATCTCGCTGTTGCTGTCAAAGCAACCCGAATCTGATTTGCGCCCCTTTGGGAACCCCCTTACTGTTCCGATTCACATCAACCGAAAACCGCTCTAGTACAGCCGCAGTGGCTCTTCGCCCCCTTTATGAAGGCACGCTGAGCGCACCATGGAGTGCCGGAGGGACTGCTTCACGCAATCGCCATTTTATGGAGATCGGTGCGTCGCCTTCCCAAGAAACGAAGTCAACTTCGCCACAGTAAATGAACGGCGTTGGCTTTGAACCGGTCTTCTTCGTTGGTCGAACGAAGAGATGAACGCGCTTTCCCTGAGCCCCGTGATTGCTAAGAATCTGCCCGTGCTTCGAAGCTCTTGTGGTGCGGTTCTGGCTCTGCCAAGCGAATTCACGATCGGATACGAAATGATCCACGTACCGATGCTCCGTATTCATGTCTTCCTTCGCCAAGGTAACCAGAAGAAAGGCTTCCGGATCTTGGACCACGAAACCGGCGTTCCAGATTGCCTGACTGAAAGTGAGACCGAAAGCTGGAGCGATAGCGTCGCGTGCATATCGTCCCCAAACCTGAAGCCCTTCGCCAGTAGGTAGCGTCCTTAGCGCTTCCATTTCGAACCCGGATGAACCACGTTTCAGTTTGACCCGCGCTCCACGCGATGAAAGTCCTGCGTCGTCCCCAAACCAACGACGCAATACTTCCGGCAGCAGGTTCATCTCTTCGCCTGGCTTTCGGACAACATTGATAGCCACCTTTGTGATTAAGGCCTCGTAGGTGGCTCCGTCGACCTCGACAGGAACTGGTCCAAGCTCAAGGTGGAGAGACGCTGCGACACTGGGAAGCACCAGAATAGGACGCTCGCCGTCGCGAGACACTCGGCAAATAATGTCGGCTGCTGCATCGCCGACGGCCTGTTGGCTAAGATACTGCGCAAGACGCCAATCCAGGATCTCACGAAGGAGGTCTTTAAGGGAGCCGGCGTCGCTAACTTCGAAATTCGTCGATAGGCGATCGCGTTCGAACCTAAAATAGGACGTTTCTCCAGTGCCTTGACCTTCAACGAAGGCGCGGATGGGCCGGTCGACAAGCATTTGGCGCAAACTTTTCGAGTGATCGATGTCAACCGAGAAGTCTTTACGGACCTTCAAATATCGAACGGCCAACTTAGCGACCTGTTCCACTAGCTTATCGATTCCAATTTCTCCAGGTATTGCGTCGGCCGAGATCATGGCGAGCAGCAAGATAATCTTGTGGCTCCGGGCACTCTCCATTTTCTCGATGGTCTCGAGGAAAACACGAGATTGAGAAAATGCAGCGGCCTCGCCGCCTGACAGGCCGTTCATACGAGAGACAAAGCCCAGCCACGAGCGCTCACTGCTGCCGCGGGGGTTGAAGCCTTCGTGAAAGGCTTCAACTGCGGTCGGACGGACACCGTGTCGTTCAAGGAAATCTCTGTAGAAGGCTTCAAGCGCGGCTTCTGGCCGGGGCGGCTTCAATAATTCTTCGAGTATTCTTATGCTTTCGAGTTCATAGGTAACGGAGCATCCTTCTGGCAGCTCGAATTCTTGTCGAATGACCTCGTCGAGGATGTTTCTGAGAGCGCCAATGCTGTTTGCATTCTTGCCCGTGACGGCCGCGACCGAGCGCAACTTCATGAGAAACGATCGGTGGTTTCCGATGTAGTCAATGACCTTCAGAAATGGCTTGTCTGGTGCCCTACGTAGGCCCCGGCCGAATTGCTGCATCCAAATGACGGTCGATTCGGTGGGGCGCAGCATAAGAATGGTATCGATATTTGGAACATCGACCCCTTCGTTGAACATGTCGACTGAGAAGATGACATCAAGCTCCCCGTTCGCAAGTTGATGAAGCGACGTGGTTCTGGGCGCGCTTTCACTACCAGCATGGACGGCCACTGTCCGCAGGCCGCGGCCATTGAAAAATTCCGCCATGAAGTTGGCATGGCGCTGCGAACAGCAGAACGCGATGCAGCGTTGGGCGCCGTGTTTGCGGAGCTGTTCAAGAGCGTTTTGCGCGCGAGCATCGGTCGCTACCGCCGCGGTCAGCTCCGTAGGGTCGAAGCGTGCATTACGCCAAGGGATATTGGCATAATCGACCACATCCGGAACGCCAAAGTATTGAAAGGCACAGAGCAAGCCTGCTGAAATGCCGTCTGGCACGGATGCTTGAAACACGAGGTTCTCTTGACACAGAGCGAGAAGGTCGCCCCCGTCCATGCGCTCTGGCGTGGCAGTCAGCCCAAGAAGGAACTTAGGTTGGAAGTAATCAATAATCCGACGGTAGGTCGTAGCGGCCGCGTGATGAAATTCGTCAATGACGATGTAGTCGAAGGCCGTCGTCGTGAATCGACTGAGGTGTTCTGTCCGGCCAAGCGTCTGCACCGATGCGAAAAGGAGGTCTGCGTCACTATCTTTCTGCGAGGCGTTCATCCGTCCGATGGAGGCGTTCGGTCTGACGCGCCGGAAATTTTCTATCGCTTGGTTCAGGATCTCCTCACGATGAGCCACGAAGAGAACGCGCCGGAATTCCGGCCTGTCGCTGTCAAATGCGGAAAGCCACGTCTTTCCAAGTCCCGTCGCTAGAACGACTAGTCCGGCGGAGAAACCTTCCTGCCGCGTCTCTTCGAGTGCGGACAGTGCTGCCAATTGGAGAGCATGTGGGATAGCCATAGGAGGCGGTGCCTCTTCAGCCACTCCGGCTACTCGCCAATCGGGAATGGCCCGCCGCGTCTCGTAACGGCTTATCCACGCTTCATCGGCGCGGACCGCTGAGTATGAATTAAAAATATCTTCGAACTTGGCCGTGATTTCCGCAAATCCAGCGCCCTCATCACGAGAGATCACCTTGTAGTTCCACTCCACGGAAGTAGTAAGCGCCGGTGCCGTAAGGTTTGAACTTCCGACGAACGCGATGCCCTCGCAGTCTGTTTGAAAGATGTACGTCTTCAGATGAAATCCGCGATCGCGCGCTTCAAAGACCCTAACCAGCAGCTCTCCGGAAAGATCATTGAGGCGTCGTAGCGCCGCCGGCTCGGTGACATCAAAATAATCTCCGACAAGGATCCGCGCCTGACCTCCGCGCGCCAAAAAGTCTCGAAGGTGCGCGACGATCATGCGAGCGCCGCTATCGAGTAGGAAGGCGACCGCGATGTCACAGGTCGTTGATCCGTCGAGATGTAGCAGCAAGTGCGGGAGAAGGGGGTCGTCACCCCCAGTCACGAGCTTTTGGTGAATGCCGGGTCCGAGCGGACCTCCGCTGGCCGGGACAGTTTTGTTTGGAATTACATCCCGAACCCCACTTCGGGGATCAGCATCGTCGCCTTCATAGCGCGGGATAATGTAAAGATGGAAATGGGAGGCGGTTTGAACTTCTGCAGAGCTTTCATTGAATCCGACGTTGAACCCGTCTGGATGGAAACGTTCTGATATCAATCTCTGGCCCTGATCGATTGCCGACCAAATTGCATCCCTCTCAGAGGAGCTTAGGTTTGCCCAGACCGGCACGTGACGCCGAGGAATGATAAGAAGGTGACCAGGACTTACGGGAAGTCCGTCCCAAATTGCGACTACGCAGTCGTTCGAGAATGCGACACGACTTTCGTCAACCGAACAAAATGGGCAGTTCATTGCACCTCAAGAACTCTAACGACATGCCATCGCCAGATGTAGTGCCTGCGCTGAAGGAGTTTCAGCACTGGTTTGGCAATAGCCATGCAACCAATTCTAACGGCGCCCCAGCCGTTGTCTATCGCGGCGAGCATGGCACGCCTCCCAAGGACGAACAATTTCATTCCCGGCTAAACAGCCTTTCCTTCAGCGACGATCCCGCAGCGGCCAGTACTTATGCGATGTATCCGAACGTCCACAACGACGTCGCACAGGCCCCGCGCATTAGCCCGGTTTATCTCAAGATTGAGAAACCGATCATCAAAAATTTCGACGATCCTTTCATCGATTTGGCTCACATCGAGAAGGAGCTGGGTGTCAAAGAGGCAATGAGAATCGCGAGAAAATTTTGCAGCGACATCGAATACACTGGTAACTGGGATGAAAACTACGCCGGCAACTACGCATCCGTCGTCGATCTGCTTAAGCGGCACCCGCAAGAGCTGAAGAATCTTTACTTCGATGCGTTTAAATATCTGGATGACCCAAAGGAGGTCACGCTGCTGCAGAAGAAGGGGTACGACGGCGCGATCTACGTTGGTAATGGTGAGACCTCGACAAGCACCGAGTATCGCGTCTTTGATCCGTCCCAGGTGAGGTCCGCTATCAACGGGTTCAAGGAAGGCGGCGATGTCGGAGAGGTCTGTTATCGTTGATACTGTTAAAATCACTCATCGATAGCTGATTTGCAGATCGAGTCGTCCTCCGTCGGTCTGAATTTAGTCGCCTTATGCATCCTCGCAAAACGAAAGACGTCCTGCCGAGAATAGGCGATTTCGTGAAACACTTCTCCGGCCGCGTTGGTAAAGGTATACTCGCGCGGTTTGATCCATTCGTTATACATGTAACCATCCAACGGATATTCGGGCAGCGTAAACTACGGTCCGGCCGAAGGCAAAATGTATCACGCTTGAGCAAGCCAGCAGATCCACTTGCCACCGCCTCTAACCGCTGCTTTCCTGCGCTCTCATAAAACATCCCATCTCAAAAAGAGGATCCCCGCCATGCCCCCCACCTACGACTACATCATTGTCGGCGCGGGCTCGGCAGGCGCGGTGGTCGCGAGCCGGTTGAGCGAGAGCGGTGCTTACCGGGTGCTGCTGCTGGAAGCCGGGACCAAGGGCTCCAATCATTTCTGGTCGCGCGTTCCGGTCGGCACCTCCAAGATGATCGACGATCCCGCCGTCAACTGGTGCTACCGGTCGGAGCCGGATGAGGGTTCGGGCGGACGGCGCATCGATGTGCCGCGCGGCAGGATTTTGGGCGGATCGAGCGCGATCAACGGATGGTCTATATCCGAGGCCAGGCGCGCGACTACGATCACTGGGCCCAGCTCGGCAATCTCGGCTGGAGCTATCAGGACGTGCTGCCGATCTTCAAGCGGATGGAGCGTTACGACGGCGGCTCGGATGCGTTTCGCGGCCGCGACGGCCTGCTCCGGGTCACCGATACGCCGCGCAACAAGCTGCCGCTGCTGGAGAAGATCATCGAGGCCGCCGGCCGGATCGGCCTGCCGTTCAATCCCGATCAGAACGGCGAGACGCAGGAAGGCGTCGGCATGTCGCAGGTGACGATTGCAAAGGGCCGCCGCCAGAGCACGGCGGTCTGCTATCTCGATCCGGCGCGGGGGCGGCCCAATCTGACGATCGAACAGGGCGCGCTGGCCGAGGCGCTGGTGCTGGAGGGCAAGCGTTGCGTCGGCGTGCGCTATTCCGTCGCCGGCGTGCGGCGCGAGGCGCGGGCGGCGCGCGAGGTCATCGTCTGCGGCGGCTCGATCAATTCGCCGAAACTGCTGGAACTGTCCGGCATCGGCCAGGGCGAACGCCTGCGCGCGCTCGGCATCGCGCCGCTGCACGAGCTCGCCGGCGTCGGCGAAAATCTGCGCGACCATTATTCGCCGCGGGTGAAGTTCGCGATCAAGGAGCGCAACCTCACCTTCAACGACAATGCGCGCGGCTGGCGGCTGGCGCGCGAAGCCTTGAAGTATGCGCTGTTCGGCACCGGTTTTTTGGCCTCGACCGCGGTCCCGATCCGGATCTATTTCCGCACCCGGGAGGGACTGGAAACCCCGGACGCGACGATTTCGATCCTGCCCTTTTTGTATGAAATGGCCGGAGGCCAGCGCCGGGTCGCCAAACGGCAGGGCATCACGATGAACGTCAACGTGCTGCGCTCGGAGAGCACCGGTTCGATTCACATCACATCACCGGATCCGGCGACACCGCCCGCCATCCGGTTCAATTTTCTTTCCACCGAGCACGACCGCGCCGGCGTCATCGCCGCGATCCGCAAGGGACGCGAGCTGATGGCGACGTCGCCGCTGAAGGAGATCACCGGCGAGGAAATCGCGCCCGGCGCGCAGATTCAGAGCGACGCCGACATGCTGGAGTGGGTGCGCCACCATGCCGAAACCACCTTCCATCCGGTCGGCACCTGCAAGATGGGCTCCGACGCCATGGCCGTGGTCGATCGCGAGCTGCGGGTGCACGGCATCGAGGGTCTGCGGGTCGCGGATGCGTCGATCATGCCGATGCTGATCTCGGGCAATACCAACGCGCCCGCCATCATGATCGGCGAGAAATGCGCCGAGATGGTGCTGGCCGCGGCGACGGCGCGGAAGGCGGCGGCGTAACGGTCGATCTTGTTGGCTTGCGATACGGTAACATAAGTGGTACCATATGATCCGGGTCGAGGAATTCGTCACCGATGGGGATGTCAGTCCCTTCAGGCGCTGGTTTGATGCCCTCGATCATCAGGCTGCGGCGTGGGTCACGATCGCTATCGACCGGCTTGGCGAAGGAAATACCTCGAATGCGAAGGCGCTTGCCGAAGGCGTCTCGGAACTGCGGATCGATCGCGGCCCCGGCTATCGAATCTATTTCGGCTGGGACGGCAAGGTGCTCGTCATTCTGCTCGGCGGCGGCACCAAGAGAAGGCAGCAGAGTGATATCCGGAGCGCGTTACACCACTGGCGTAGCTACAAGGCGCGCAAGGCGGCCGGGCGAGCCGGGAGGAAATGATCATGCCCCTGACGAGAAGTTTTCGCGAGACGGTGCAGGCGCGGGCCCGCCGCGACGTCAAGTTTCGGCAGGCCTTGCTCGCCGAGGCGATGCAGGCGCTGCTCGACGGTAATCTGGAGGAGGGGCGCGCCGCGTTGCGTTCGTGCATCAACGCCACGATCGGTTTTGAGAAACTCGGCGCAGCACTCGGCCGGTCGCCCAAGAGCCTGATGCGGATGTTCGGGCCGTCGGGCAATCCCACGGCCGAAAACCTGCTCGGCGTCATCGGCGTGCTGCAGGAAAAAACCGGCGTTCGCCTGCAGGTGCGCGCCGTGGCCGCCGCGGCCTGACGGAAACGCGGATGGCGGCGGCGTAACGGTGGAAGGTGTTTAGATACCGTATCGCTATGGGATCCTTACTGTGCATGGGGTTGTTTTCACGATTTTCTGTCGGGGGGCCCGCGGCGACGCTGTTGGAGGGCTTTCGCGCGACCGCTAACCTCGGTGGTTATGGGTCCCTGCGCCCCGTGCGCAATTGCGCACTAGGCAGGGACGACAGCACGGGGTGTTGCCTACGACGGCTGCTTCCGCCTTCGCAGCGCCTCCGCCGCCGGAGCTTCAGTCACCGCCTCCGCCGCCTCG
>JAYSPJ010000096.1:0-1550 GCA_043722155.1 Bradyrhizobium sp. | reverse complement strand
CGATCCGGCAACCAGGTGCGCGTGACCGGGCAGTTGATCGAAACCGAGACCGCCGCGCATGTCTGGGCCGATCGATACGAGGGCACGCTGGACGATATCTTCGCCCTTCAGGACGAGATGACGATGAGCATCGTCGGTGCCGTCGAGCCGACCCTGCGCAAGGCCGAGATCGAGCGTGCCCGGCGCAAGCGGCCCGACAGCCTCGACGCCTATGACCTGTATCTTCGCGCGCTCCCGCTCGTCGCCACCGCGATGCCGGGGAACGCCGACAGGGCGCTTCCTCTGCTGGAGGAGGCGATCCGGTTGGAGCCGGATTACGCCGTCGTCCACGGGTTCATCGCATGGTGCCACGAGCAGCGTTACCTGCGCGGAGGGCTGCGGGCCGAAACGCGGGAGGCGGCACGCCATCATGCGCATGCGGCGATCGAGGTGGGTGGGGATGATGCGATGGCGCTCGCGATGGGCGGTTTTGTCGTCGGCGTCATGGAACGGGACCACGAAACGGCGCTCGAGGCGATCGACCGTTCGCTGTTGCTCAGCCCCTCCTCGGCGCTTGCGTTCGGCTTCAGCTCGATCATCCGCGCATGGCGGGGCGACGACGGGACCGCGGTTGAGCACGCCGAAATGGGGATCCGTCTTGGTCCCTGCGATCCCCTGATCTATCTGCCCTATGTCGGACTCGCCTATTCCCATTTCTTCGTGGGGAATTTCCTTGGGGCCGCGAGCGCCGCGAGACGGGCATCGGCGGCGAATCCCGGGTTCAGCGTGCCCTGTTACCTGCACATCGCGGCACTGGTTGGGCTCGGCCGGATCGATGAGGCAAACTCCATGGCCAAGGTTTTGCTCGGGTTGCAACCCGGCTTTACGGTCGGCGGGTTGGTCGCGGGGAATATCACGACCCTGGAACGCATGGCCAGGTTGGCCGACGCACTTCGTCGGGCGGGATTGCCAAATTAACCACGCAGCACAAAGAACGGAATGGGCGGCTACATACGGTGAGTCCAGCAAAGGACCCGTTAAGTGTCCGTCCGGAAAGTTTCCGAGTCTTTAGAATCGGTTAGCGGAGGGGGCTTGCGTCCCCCAGAATCCCCTGACTCGATGGGTGGCATCGATTCGCGAGGTGCCACATGTGGACTCCAGAAAACCGCCCCCGGTATAACCGGGACAAGTTACGCTACCCGTCGGACCTGACGGACGAGGAGTGGTCTTGCATAAACGGGTCCATCCCGCCCGCGAAGTCCGGCGGGCGTCCGCGTGAGATCGATCTCCGGGAGGTCCTCAATGGCATCATGTATGTGCTGAGTACTGGCGTCCAATGGCGTTATATCCCGAAAGATTTGCCGCCACGAAGCACATTGCACGATTATTTCCAACGCTGGCACGACGATGGCACATTGGGGACGATCCACCATACCTTGTATATGGCGTGCCGGGCGCAGATCGAACGGGAAGCAAGCCCCACTGCCTGCGTCATCGACAGCCAAAGCGTGAAAGGTGCTGAAAAGGGCGGCCGCCGTGTCGATCCCAACGGGTACGACGCGGGCAAGAAA
>JAYSPJ010000095.1:0-2757 GCA_043722155.1 Bradyrhizobium sp. | reverse complement strand
CGGGTCACCGCCGGCGCCGCCGGCAGCGCCGCGACCGTGGTCGCGACGGCGATGCGCGCCGCGCGGTCGGCGGGGAATCCATAGACGCCGGTGGAGATGGCGGGAAAGGCAATCGACGCAAGGTTTTGGCTCCGGCAGAGATCGATGGCGCGGGCGTAGCACGAGGCCAGCGCGTCATCTTCGCCCTCGCCGCCGCCGCGCCAGACCGGGCCAACGGCATGAACCACATGGCGCGCGGGAAGCCGGTAAGCTCTGGTGATCTTGGCGTCGCCGGTCTCGCAGCCACAGAGGGTGCGGCATTCGGCGAGTAGCTCGGGCCCCGCTGCACGATGGATCGCACCATCGACACCGCCCCCACCGAGCAGGGATGTATTCGCGGCGTTGACGATGGCGTCAACGCTCAAGAGGGTGATGTCGGCAACAATGACTTCGAGACGCGCGGTGCCGACCTGGCGCGCGATCAGGCTCAGGCCGAGGCCGCCGCGTTAACCGTGACGCCCTTGTCGGCCAGCAGCTGCTGAAGCTCGCCCGCCTGGAACATCTCGCGGATGATGTCGCAGCCGCCGACGAATTCGCCCTTGACGTAAAGCTGGGGAATGGTCGGCCAGTTCGAATAGCTCTTGATGCCGTTACGCAGGTCGGCGGATTCCAGCACGTTCAGGCCCTTGTAGCCGACGCCGACGTGGTCGAGGATCTGCACGACCTGACCGGAAAAACCGCACTGCGGAAACTGCGGCGTCCCCTTCATGAACAGCACGACGTCGTTCGACTTCACTTCATTATCGATGAATTGCTCGATGCTCATTTTCGCGTCCTTTTTCGGCATAGCCCTGCGGGCCGGCAGCAGCCCGTTAAACCCGACATTGGCTATATATGTACCCCAAAGCGTTGTGCATCCAAAGTAAAATGGCGGAGAGCTGGCATGCGGCCAAAAAGCGCCCGCGCCAGCCATCGCCTGAAGGCACCCACATCATGGCCCCGGGAGGCTTTTATCCCGCGCGGGACCCCCTATCTAGGACAGACTGATGTCGGGGAACCCATACGCCGGTGCAACGTTTTCTCCCCCGATCGGAGACTCCAGTGACGAAACCAGCATCCGCTGCGGCCACGTCTGCCGCCCCTTGCCCGTCATTATTCTTCGATTCCGGCACCCTCGCCGACGATCTGGTGGAATCCTATCTGACGGTCCGCAACGAGACCGAGTGCCGCGCCGCGGCCTTGACCCCGGAGGATCAGCTGATCCAGTCGATGCCGGACGCCAGCCCGGCGAAATGGCACCGCGCCCACACCACCTGGTTCTTCGAGCAATTCCTGCTCGGCGAGCACTGCAGGGGATATCAGCCGTTTCACCCTGATTACGCCTTCCTGTTCAATTCCTACTACGTCAGCGCCGGACCCCGGCATGCCCGTCACCAGCGCGGCCATCTGACCCGCCCCGGTGCCGAGGAAATCGCCGCCTACCGCCGCCATGTCGACGCCGCGGTGGTAAAATTCTTCCAGTCCGCCGGTGAGGAGGTTCTGACCGGGCTCGCCCCGCTGGTCGAGGTCGGCCTCAATCACGAGCAGCAGCATCAGGAATTGATGCTGACCGACATCCTGCACGCGTTCGCGCAGAACCCGATTCCCCCCGCCTACGATCCGGCGTGGAGCTTCCCGGCTTCAACCCGAACCGGCGATGAATGGGCCGCCCTCAACGAGGGCATCCACACCGTCGGGCATACCGACGACAGCTTCCATTTCGACAATGAAAAACCCGCGCACCGCGCGCTGGTCGGTCCCGTCAAACTGGCGCGCAACCTCGTCACCAACGCGGAGTGGCTCGCGTTCATGAAGGACGGCGGTTACGCCACGCCGACGCTCTGGCTGATGGACGGTTTTGCCGCCGTCGGCAACGAAGGTTGGCAGGCACCGGGCCATTGGCGCCTGATCCATGGCGAGTGGCAAATCATGACGCTGGCCGGGCTTAAGCCGGTCGATCCGTCAGCCCCGGTCTGCCATGTCAGCTATTACGAGGCCGACGCGTTTGCGCGCTGGAGCGGCAGGCACCTGCCGACTGAAATGGAATGGGAGGTCGCGGCAAGAGCCGGGCAACTCAACGACGCTTTCGGGATCGTTTGGCAGTGGACCCGCAGCGCCTATTCCCCCTACCCCGGCTACCGCGCCATCGAGGGCGCGCTCGGCGAATATAACGGCAAGTTCATGGTCAACCAGCTGGTGCTGCGCGGCTCCTCGCTTGCAACTCCTGAAGGCCACAGCCGTATTACCTATCGCAATTTCTTTTATCCGCATCATCGCTGGCAATTCACGGGACTTCGGCTCGCCGACTACGCCACCTGATTTTTCAGATTCAATCGCGCCGGAAAGCGCGTCCAGGAGATTGTCATGAACGTGTATGCCCCCGCTTTGGCCAAAGCGCATCATCTCGACGATCAGGGCTCGGCGTTTGCCGGTGACGTGATCGAGGGGCTGTCGCAGCAGCCAAAACGGCTGTCGCCAAAATATTTCTATGACGCCGCAGGCTCCGAGCTGTTCGAACAGATCACGCTGCTGCCGGAATATTACCCGACGCGCACCGAACTCGGAATCCTGCGCGAACGGGCCGGCGAGATCGGTTCGATCGTTCCGAAAGCCGCCGCACTGGTGGAATTCGGCGCTGGCGCGACCACCAAGGTCCGGCTGCTGCTGAAGCAATGCGCGTTCGGCGCCTACGTTCCCGTGGATATATCGGGCGATTTCCTCAAAGCCCAGGCCGACGCC
>JAYSPJ010000094.1:0-2098 GCA_043722155.1 Bradyrhizobium sp. | reverse complement strand
AGCCACTTGAACCGGATCGCTTGGCAGCCCAAACCCCCTATCAGAGCGGGTGGGATTCCGGCAGGACGCACCCAGACTGGTTTCGGTTTCAGCAGCGTGGATTTGCCCGGCGTGTGGCTGTCCCATATGGATGGGTTAGGTGAGGTCCTTGGCTTTCCCGACGAAGGGCCGATAGAAGAAAGCGCCATCAAGGCTGAACTGGACCGGCTGCGCGACAACGATTTCATTACTCGCCCCGCCGCCGTGCCCATGATTGCCGTACCGGCACCCTTCGATGTCGCTGTGTTGCTTGAACGCATCCAAACCCAGATGCATACCTGGATAGGGATGCAATTAATCGATGCTACTTTCTCATCCCAACTCGACCGCTACTTCCAGTCCGCAATCGGTGCATACCGCCTGAACCAACCCAAAGTCGGCAAGCAGCAGATCGAGACGATGCGCGCGCTCATCAACAAAGAACTGCCGGACCTGGGCCGCGACGAAGAACACGAGAGCGACAACACCCATGAGAAGAGCGATGCCAAAAAATCCACGCTGATCGCCCGTCTCGCCGCCCTTGTGCTCGACTTCGACCTCGACTACGTGACTAGGCGCATGGAGGGGGATGCGCGTGAACACGGCGATGGGGAGCACGCTTCTACACATGAAGCGAATCCTGCCCAGAAGGGTCAGCAGAAACGGTAATTTATTGGATTAAACTCGTTATTCGCAAACTATGTGATTGTGACTGCGCCTCCTGAGCGGTCATCTAAGGTAATAATAGGTTGACTTGCCAGTGTCCAGATTTATCTCTTCGGGCGCGCCAATTTCAAATTAGAACAGTGATAACCTATTGCTCAGTTTGTGTAAACCCGCGTGACCTTTAGGACAAAGAAATCCTGAATGATTTGCACAGCCACAACAGCTGTGTTCTTGTGATGATTTGGTCACAGACTGGGAAAGCCAGACTGTGGCATTTTGACAGGCACAACAGCAATGCTCTTGTGCAAAAAAAGCAAGCTAAAAGGGTCAGCTTCGGAGTTATGCAAGCTGAACGTCCAGATCGCCTACGCCGCGATTGGCAAGAACAGGTACGCCGCACAAGAGGTACTCGGCCACTTTGATGGGCGACACACCCTGTTGAGACAGCGACGGCCGACGCAACGCAAAACCACCGTCACACGCGCGCAGGAGCGGTGCGACCGCCGAAGGGATGACGCTGCGGATGAGCACTGCGTCAGGGTTTAGGCCTTGGCTGGTTGCGATGAAATTACGAGCGAGCTCGGGGTTGCCGGTCAGGAGGAGGAGTTGCGCGTTCGGCAGGCGATTGCGAATCTTTACGAAGACACGAAGCAGCTCTCCCGGCTGGTACTGCGGTCCGAGGGAGCCGACATGCGTGAGAAGGGGCGTCGTGTCATCGACTCCGAGTTCGCGTCTCGCCTCCGCCCGCGACTGGGCGGTTCCTGGAGAAAACTCGGTCGTGTCCTTTCCGTTCGCGATTGTGACGAATCGATTGCGGGGTACCGCCGCGCGTTCGGCCAATAGTGTCGCTGCTCGGTCGCTGCGGGTGAGGACACGATCGGATCGACGTACTGCGGCGCGCTCGAGCAAGGAGAAGGCTCGATACACGTTGCCGGTGGGCGACCAGCCGCCGAAGTCGACACGTTCGTCTGGCATCAGGCCATCGGAGTCCCAGACCAAGCGAGCGTCAGGTAGCAGGGCCTTTGCTACGAGGGCCATGGCAGCGGGAATGTGCGAGCGAGGCATGACGACCTCCGCGCTCATCCTCCGGGCTTGGCGGGCAACGAGGCCGGCACCGAGAGTAATCGCCGCGCCCGTCGCGGCGAGCAATGGACGACGCGGCACCGAATGGGCGCTGTATCCGATACCCCTCCTCTCGGCGCTGCTGCTTGTGACTTGCTCGAACGAAGCGAGGTCCCACGAAAACTGCATCACGTGGGTTTGAACGCCCCATTGTCCCAAACGTTCGAAGATGGGAAAGAAAAGGCCGTCTAGGTAATTAGACTGCGGTCCATCCCAAGTCACATAGAGCAACTTCATCGCAGAACCCAGTCGACACGCGCCTTCACTCGTCGGCCCAGGGCCGCTAGCCGCA
>JAYSPJ010000093.1:0-2071 GCA_043722155.1 Bradyrhizobium sp. | reverse complement strand
CGGTCCCCCGCAGGGTGAGATCGCGGGTCATGACCGTGATCGTGCCGCCCCGGCCCTGAATTCCGCAATTGTCGGACAGGCAAACGAAATTCGTGTCCGCTTCGATCCTGCCGCCGTCGCGGACCACCAGTTCGGTCGCTGCGTCGATCTTTATATCGCCGCCTTTGCCCGAGGCGACGTCGCTGGTGGTGGTGGTGATCTTGCCGCCGTCGGCAATCTCGACCCGGTCCAGGCCGACGTCGATCGACCCGGCATCGCCGCTGCTCGACGACTGCGAGGAAATGGTCGCCTGGCTGCCGGTCAGGGTCAGGGTCGATGGCTTTAAGCCAAGCGCGAAGATCCCGATCTTGCCCGCAGCCGCGTCGGTTGCGGTGTTCGAGGTGATCGCGGCGCGGCGGGCGGGATCGCTGCCCGAGACGGTAAGGGCATCGGTCGTGATCGTGATCAACCCTGCCTCTTCCGTGCCCGTGTGGACGCACGCCGCGCCGCAGGCGAGCGACTCGGCCTGGATCATGCTGTCGAGGACAACGAGGATTTGGGCGGAGATTTCGATGTCGCCGGCATCGCCCGGCCCGGTGGAATTGGTCCGCACCGCCGATCCGTTGCGCAGGATGATGTTCTTGGCGGCGGAGTCGCTGAAACCATCCAGGAAGATCAGGCCGTAGGTGGCGTCGGCCTTGAATCCCGCGAATGTGTTGGCCGAGATGAAACTGGCGTCGACAGTCAGGCGATCGCTCGAGACGGCGATGAAGTTTCGCACGCCGGTGAGCGCAGAATCGGTGCTCACTTCGGTGCCATCGGTCAGCGTGATCGTGGGCGCGCGCAGGCCGACGAAGCCGGCGAAGCCCCCACCGGTCGCGCTGGATTCGATCAGCGAGGCCGCGACATCGATCGAATCCAACGCTTTGAGCGCGACGAAGCCCGCATCGCCGTCCGAAGCGGAACTCGAGGTCAGCGTACTGTTGCTGATCGCGATGGTGTTGCCCTGAACGTCGATCGATCCGGCGAAACCAACACCGTCGGTCCGCGAGGTCAGCTCGCTGTCGTTGATCGTGATGGCGTCGCCGAAGACGTTGATCGATCCGGCCAAACCGTCCCCCGCCGTGCTCGACGAAATCATCGTATTCTCGATGAGCAGCGAATTCGCCGCGATACGGATCTTGTTGCCGGTGCCCGTCCCGAAAGTGTCGATGGAAACGAAGCTGTCGCGCAGGTTCAGGTTCAATGCGTCGATATTTATTCGGCCCGCATCGCCAGCGCCGAAGCTGTCCGAACTCAGGCTCGACAAATCGCTAATGGTGACGGTCTCGCCGCTCAGGTTGATCCCGCCCGCGTCGCCATCGCCGAAGGTGTCCGAGGACAGATTGCTGTCGGTGATGTCGAGCCCGCCTAGCGCGGCAATTTGGACGAAACCGCCATCGCCGCCGAATGTGCTCGCCGAGATACTCGAAGAGAGAACCGATACGTCGTTCCCGGACAGCGTGATCGCGCCTGCAAATCCGCCATCGCTCGATTCGTCGTCGGTGGCGAACGCGCCCGAACTCAGACTGCTTTCGGTAAGCCCGAGACTGCCCGATGCGATGAAGCCTATGGCCCCGGCGTTGCCGTTGCCGAACACTTCGCTGCGGAAGTTGCTGTTGAAAATCGTGATATCGCTGCCGCTGACGCCGATCGATCCGGCGTTGCCGCTGGGGCAGATGTCGAAGCATTGTGCCTCGGCGGCGGAAGACAGGTTCACCGTGTCGAGCGACACCGAACCCGTCGCCGCGATGTCGATCGAACCCGCGTCGCCGGGCGGGCCGTCATCCGAAAAATTGGTCGTGCTGGCGGTGATGTCGACATTGGTCAGCGAGATCGTGCCGCCAGCGATGCTGACGTCGCCGGCATTGCCCGCGCCGAAGGTCTCGGTGGTGATGGTGCCCGAGGTAATCGAAAGATCGCCGTCCGCGACGATGCGGATGTCGCCCACGCTGCCGCGCACATTGCCTACGCCGCCGATCGTGCTCGGCTGCGCGCCGACAAACAGTCGGGTAAGCGACACGGTGCCGCCATGAAGCAGGACATCGCCCGT
>JAYSPJ010000092.1:0-5147 GCA_043722155.1 Bradyrhizobium sp. | reverse complement strand
CGCGGCGGTCGAGCCCGATGGAACGAAACGCATCGGCATCCGCCAACAAGATCAGCGCGCGTTTCGGTAACGCGGTGTCGCGGGCGAAATCCTCCAGCGAGGTGAACGGACGGCGCGCCCGCGCGGCGACGATGCGTTCGGCCCAGTCTTCGGCCCTGTCATTCCGGGATGCGCCGCAAGGCGTAGACCCGGAATCTCGAGATTCCGGGTTCACGCTTCGCGTGCCCCGGAATGACAGTTGAGAAGCCTTCAACGCCTCCTCGTCCGGATCGGCCCATTTGAAGCCGTCGATCTGGCGGAAGCCGAGCCGCACGGCGTGGTATTTCCCGCTCCGCTGCTCCAGCGTATTCTGCGCGTAGCTGAACGACACGTCGATCTCGCGCACTTCAACGCCGTTGGTGCGGGCATCGCCGACGATCTGCGCCGGGGCGTAAAAGCCCATCGGCTGCGAGTTCAAAAGCCCGCAGCAGAACGCGTCGGGGTGGAAATGTTTCAGCCACGACGAGACATAGACGAGCTGGGCAAAACTCGCGGCGTGGCTTTCCGGAAAACCGTAGCTGCCGAATCCCTTGATCTGGTCGAAGCAGTTTTTCGCGAACACCGGATCGTAGCCGCGCGCGATCATGTTGTTGACCATTTTGGATTCGAACTTGCCGATGGTACCGACATCGCGGAACGTCGCCATGGCGCGGCGCAGGCCGTTGGCTTCTTCGGAGGTGAACTTCGCCGCCTCGATGGCGATCCGCATCGCCTGTTCCTGAAACAATGGCACGCCGAGGGTCTTGTGCAGGACCCGGCGCAGTTCATCCTTGTCGCCGTGATCAGGCGCCGGCGACGGATAGCTCACTTTCTCGGTACCATTGCGCCGCCGGAGATACGGATGCACCATGTCGCCCTGGATCGGACCGGGCCGCACGATGGCGACCTCGATGACAAGATCGTAGAATTTGCGCGGCTTCAGGCGCGGCAGCATGTTCATCTGCGCGCGGCTTTCGACCTGGAAGACGCCGAGCGACTCGCCCCGGCACAGCATGTCGTAAACCTCGGCCACATCCTGCGGGATCGTCGCCAGTTCGTAACGCTCGCCCTTGTGATCGGCGATGAGATCAAAACATTTTCGGATGCAGGTCAGCATGCCCAGCGCCAGCACGTCGACCTTCATCATGTTCAGCGCATCGACGTCGTCCTTGTCCCATTCGATGAAGGTGCGATCGTTCATCGCGGCATTGCCGATCGGCACGTAGCTGTCGAGCCGGTCCTGGGTCAGCACATAGCCGCCGACATGCTGCGACAGGTGCCGCGGAAATTCGATCAGTTCGGCGGCGAGTTCAACGGCTAGCTCGATCATGGGATTTTGCGGATCGAGCCCCGCCTGCCGCACCTGCATTTCGTTGAGGCCCTTGCCCCAGCTTCCCCACACCGTATCGGCCAGTGCGGCGGTGACATCTTCCGTCAGTCCCAGCGCCTTTCCGACGTCCCGGATCGCACTGCGCGGACGGTAATGAATCACGGTGGCGATGATCGCGGCGCGGTGGCGGCCATATCTGCGGTAGACATACTGCATCACCTCCTCGCGCCGCGAATGCTCGAAATCGACGTCGATATCGGGCGGCTCCAGCCGCTCCTTGGAAATGAACCGCTCGAACAACAGATCAACCTTGGTCGGGTCGACAGAAGTCACGCCGAGCACGTAGCACACGGCCGAGTTTGCCGCCGATCCCCGGCCCTGACAGAGGATGTTTTGACTGCGCGCATAACAGACGATGTCGTGCACGGTGAGAAAATAATGCGCGTATTTCAGCTTTCTGATCAGGCGCAGTTCCTTGTGCAGGACCTTTTTGGTCTTGGGCGAAATCCGGACCGGGAATCGTTTGTGCGCGCCTTGCCAGGTCAGATCTTCCAGATGACGCTGCGCGGTCTTGCCCGGCGGCACCGGCTCGTCGGGATACTGGTATTTGAGCTGATCGAGCGAGAACGTAATACGGCCCGCAAACCGCATGGTTTCCGCCAGCGCCTCCGGCACGTCGCGAAACAGCCGCGCCATTTCGTGTCCCGGCTTGAGATAGCGCTCCGCATTGGTTTCAAGACGTTTGCCGATGGCGTCAATGGTGGTCTTCTCGCGAATGCAGCCGAGAACATCCTGCAGCGGGTGGCGCGCAGGATGGTGATACAATACCTCGTTGGTCGCCAGCAGCGGCACCCGGGCGGTTGCCGCGATCCGCTGCAGCCGCGCAAGTCGGCGCCTGTCATCGCCGCGATACAACAGGCTGGCCGCGAGCCACACGCCATCGGCGCGGCTGCGCTGCAACTGGTCCAGAATTGTGAGGGCTTTTTCCGGCTCGAAGCGATGCGGCAGCGTCAGAACCAGCAGCTGCCCTGCGGCGAATTCGAGGAGGTCATCGAGACCAAGGCGACATTCACCCTTTTCGGTCTTGTCGGCATCGTCGCCGCGCTTGCCGCGGGTCAGCAGCTGACATAGCCGGCCGTATGCGGCGCGGTCGCACGGATAGACCAGGATATCAGGCGTGCCGTCGATGAAGACGAGGCGCGAACCGATCAGCAGTTTGGGCTTGTATCTGACCTCGGGGTTTTCGAGCTCCTTGTAGGCCCGCACCACGCCGGCCAAGGTGTTGTGATCGGCAATGCCTATGGCGGAAAGACGCAGCTCGCTCGCCTGCTGCACGTACTCCTGTGGATGCGATCCGCCGCGCAGGAACGAGAAATTCGTGGTGATTCCGATCTCGGCGTAGGCCATGCCGTCCGGACCGGTCATGCAAACAGCCCGTGCACGAACCAGTTCGGCTGCACGATTTCGCCCGCGCGCTGCGCGATCTCGCGGTCATACAAACCGTCGCGGTACAGCCAGAACCGCAGGCCCGCTTCGTCCTCGACGCGGAAATAATCGCGCGTCAGCATCTCGCCTTGCGCCCGCCACCACTCCATGGCGACGCGCTCCGGTCCCTCGACGCGCATCACCGTGTGGGTCGCCCGCCGCCATTGAAACCACGCCGGCGGCCCGTCCGGCACTTCCGCGATCACCTTGATCGCTTCCGGCCGCGCGAACAGCCGCAGCGGCCGCAACGGCGGTTCGCTCTCCACCCGCGCCGGCCAGTCCGCCTGCTGGGCCGCGGCCAGATGGTGTTGCGCCGGCGCCGCCAGTACCGCGCGTTCCGGAATATGGGTGTCCTGCGGCAGGTGCACGACCACGCGCCGTCCACCGATCCGCGCGGCGATGCGGTCGATCAGGGCCGCCAGTTCGTCATTGTCGTGCACATTGGCATCGAGATCGCGCTGCTGCTGCACCACGATTTCCGCGCGGCTGGCGGACAGGCGAATGAAGTCGAAGCCGAAACCGGGATCGAGCGGGTCGTTCAGGGCATCGAGCCGCTCGCGAAACAGCCGGTCGATCACCTCGGCCCTGGTCACGGGCTGCCCGGTATCGACCGTGATCGCGCGCACCGCGCCATCGGTGCGGAAGAAATGGGCTTCCAGCCGCCGCGCGCCTTTGCCCTGCCGGTCCATCGCCGCGACCAGCATCCCGGCCAGCCGGGATAACGTCGTCGATATCACGCCTTCGGTGGCGACCGGTTCGGGAAACTGTTGTTCGACGATGTAATCCGGCAATGGCTTTCGCGGGCTGATCGGCGCGTCGCCCTGCCCCAGCGCGTGCTCCAGCAAGGTCGTGAAATCATCGCCGAACCGCGCCGTGATTTCGTGGCGGGCGCGGCAAGCTACCTCGCCGATGGTTTTCAGCCCGGCGCGGCGCAGGCCGCGGGTGATGGCGTCATCGGCGCCGAGTGCCGACACCGGCAACGATTTTATCGCCTCGGCCTCCCCGCCATTTGCCACGATGTGGCCGGAGACATAACGCGTCATGGTGCGTGCGCAGATCGATGTGCCCGCAATCGCGGCACTGACGACAAAACCCTGCCGCGTCAGCGCGCCGCAAACCATCTGCATCAGCGTGACCTCGCCGCCGAAAAGATGGGCGCAGCCGGTAATGTCGAGGAACAGGCCGTGCGGGGGATCCAGCGCCACCAGCGGGGTGAAGCGGTCGCACCAGCAGGCAATGTCGCTCAGCACCCTGGCATCGGCCGCTGCATCGGCGTCGAACACCCTCAACTGCGGACAGATGGCGCGGGCATTGGCGAGCGGCAGGCCGATCGCAAGGCCGAGACGCGCGGCGGCGTCATCGAGCGCGAAAATCTGCAGCGCATTGTTTTGCTTGGCGACGACGATGCTGGGATCGTCGTTTTGTTTTGACGCGTTTTCTTCACGCGAACCGGTACCCACTTCGCTCGAAAACGCTTTAGCCGGCGCGGCGCTGTCGCGCGTGAGCTGGCGCTTGATGCGGTCGATGGGCAGGCGCGGCAGCCACAGGCTGAGGATACGCCGCCGGTTTCTCGAAAAGGCACTCATCACATTTCCATTCCATGATCCACCGCCCGACAGGGCCATGACGGTTGCGGACGAGTTGCGCGTCGAACACCGGCGCACCCCACGCTCTCCCAAGCGCTGCTGCGGCGGGCGGCGAATGCGCCGCGCGCACGATCCATCGCGTCTCGGCCGTCGAGGGCGCGGGTTCCGCCGCCACCCGCAGCAACAATCCGGTGACGCCCGAGGCCTGCGCCGCCAGCGTCAGCTTGCGGCTGGCGACGAGATCGAACTGCCGGGCTTGCCCCCAGACTTCCAGCACCACGGCGCCAAGCGCATCGCAGGCCAGCGCGTCGGCGGCGGTCCGTAACGCGGCGTCGACGTCGGCGGCGCGCACCGTCACCACGCGGCGCGGATCGAGGCCGAGTTCGGCGAGGCCAGCCATCGACAGCACCCCGGATTCGATCTCGGCAAAATCCTGCCGGATCCATACCAGAGGCCGCCGTGCCGTTAACCGCCCCGCAAGCCCCGCGATAAAGCCCGTCCCCGCGGCGCTCTGCCGTCCCTCGGCAAACACCTCGTGCACGGCGGCCAGCGCGAGACCGCCCTGCAGCGTCGCATCGGCATCCACATGCCCGAGCGCCACGCGAACCGGCGCGGTAGCGTCAGCATGTGCCTCGATGCGCTCGATGCTGCCGCGCAGACTCGCAAGCGTGTTCGTGCGTGCGGCGCATGATCCGTCAAAGTATGAGTGGTTTGGCGACAAGATCATG
>JAYSPJ010000091.1:0-8060 GCA_043722155.1 Bradyrhizobium sp. | reverse complement strand
CTCTACACCTACGCCGCGATGCAGGTCTGGTCGCAGGCGGCAGCGAAGGTCGGCACCACCGACCCGAAGAAGGTCATGGACGCGATCAAGGCCGGTGCCTGGGACACGGTGATCGGCAAGCTGGAGTTCGATGCCAAGGGCGACATCAAGCAGCTCGACTACGTCGTTTACAAATGGGACGCCAAGGGCAACTACACCGAGATCAATCCCAAGGGTTCGTAAGACAAGGGTTCGTCAAATAGGGGTTCGCAAGGCCCTTGCACGCACCATCGAGACATCAAGCGCCCCGGTTCGCCGGGGCGTTTTTGTTTCGACGGCCCGCGGCGTTTGCACTTCGACGCGGTTGACCGGAGCCCGACCGTGCGGTCATCTCCGCCCCGCAGGGAAAGCGAATGAAAAATCTCCTCACCGATATTGCCGGCGTCCGCGTCGGTCACGCCGACGACCGAGCGCTGGCGTCCGGGGTCACCGCGGTGGTCTTCGACCAACCCGTGGTGGCCGCGATGGATGTGCGCGGCGGCGGGCCCGGTACCCGCGAGGGTGACGTGCTCGGCCTCGCCAACACGGTGGAGCGGATCGACGGCATCGCGCTGGCGGGTGGCTCGGCGTTCGGACTCGAAGCCGGCGGCGGGGTGCAGGCCTGGCTCGCCGAGCACGGCCGCGGCTTCGTGGTGCGTGGCGCGACCATTCCGATCGTGCCGGGCGCGATCTGTTTCGATCTGCTCAACGGCGGCGACAAGGCCTGGGGCCGCTTCGCGCCCTATCGCGATCTCGGCTACGCCGCCGCCGCGGCGGCGGCTGCGGAGTTCGCGCTTGGCAGCATCGGCGCAGGGCTCGGCGCCACCACCGCCAATCTCAAGGGCGGGATCGGCTCGGCGTCGGCGGCGACGCAAGGCGGCGTCAAGGTCGCAGCCCTTGCGCTGGTGAATGCGGTCGGCAGCGTCACCGTCGGTGACGGGCCGTGGTTCTGGGCAGCACCCTTTGAAGTCGGCAGTGAATATGGCGGGCGCGGATTGCCGCCATCGTTCACGGCCGACATGCTCAGGATGCGCATCAAGGGCGGCGCGGCCGCGACATCGGTGGAGAATACGACGCTGGCGGTGGTCGTGACCGACGCGGCGCTGACAAAGCCGCAGGCCAAGCGGTTGGCGATGATCGCACAGACCGGATTTGCCCGCGCCATCTATCCGGTGCACGCGCCGCTCGATGGCGACGTGGTGTTCGCCGCGGCCACCGGCGAAAAGCCGATCGATCCGCTGGCCGGTCTCACCGAACTCGGCATGGTCGCGGCCAACGTCATGGCCCGCGCCATCGCCCGCGGCGTTCATGAGGCGACCGCTCTGCCCTTCCCCGGCGCGCTGCCGGCGTGGAAGGATCGTTTCGGTTAGCGGCAGGATTTCAGATCAGGGCGTTTTCGCAAGATCAGGCGCTGACCGCAAGCGAACCAGTCGCGGCCGATGAAATCGCCTTCGCCTGGCGCTGGATCATCTGCTCGATGAAATTATAGGATGACGCCGCGGCGCCGGATGCCGAATTGGCCGCGGCCGATGTCATCGTCACCCTGGAACCATCCGCGTAGGTCAGCGATGTCGTGATCGAGCCGTCGCTGTTGGTGACCGAGGTGGAGGATGCGCCCTGCAATGCCTGCATCAGCGGATCCTTGCCCGATCCGCCCGGCGCGCCGGAAGCGTGTGCTCCGGCCGAACCGGTGTCGTGCTGGCGACGTTGCATCTTGCCATTCAGCGCTGACATCATTTCGTTGAGGCTGACCGCGCCGTCGCCATCCTTGTCCAGCTTGCCGAACACGCTATCGGCCTCCGCGAGGTTGGTCCCGCCGGCGCCGAGCGCGTTCTCGAATTCCGACTTGCTGAGCTTGCCGTCGCTGTCGGCATCGACCTGCGAGAACAGGTCCTTCAGGGCACTCGACCGGCCGGTGGGCGCCGATGGGGTCGAGACCGTTGTCGACTGGCTTTGCGCCGCCAGCAGCGCGCTCATCGTGGACGGTGATATAACCGAACCGCCGCCCACTCCGGACCTGGCCGGTGAGCCCTCCGAAGTCGCAGCGCTGCCGGGGAAGTCGAACGGGCTCCTGGAGTCCTGCTTGAGGCCGGTGGATTGCGATTTCGGCGCGGTCAGCGATTTCAGGAGGTCCAGGGCGGACGACGCGGCGCCAAGGGCGTGCAGCATGACCAAACTCCAGCAAATGCCGCAAGGCGCGGCCGATTTATTACACGCGATAGACCAGCAAACGCCGTGCCATCGCAAAAACCCAGTAAAACCGCAGGCTCTTGCAGGCCAGGGGCTGCTTCCGCGCCCGGCAATTGATGCCGTTGCGGCAGATTTTTCCGCCTTCCAGTGCGAGCTCCGGCCCGCATTGCCCCCGGTCTTGGCGCATGTTACGCGGGGCTGTTCCGCCACACTGCAACTGCCCGGGAAGCGCACATGCCGCAGCAATTTGTGTCACGCCCCCTCGTCATCGCGCCGTCGATCCTGGCGTCGGATTTTGCCAAACTGGGCGAAGAGGTCCGCGCCGTCGATGCGGCCGGCGCCGACTGGATCCATCTCGACGTGATGGACGGGCATTTCGTTCCCAACATTTCCTACGGCCCCGACGTCATCAAGGCGATGCGCCCGCACACCAGGAAGATCTTCGACGCGCATCTGATGATTTCGCCCTGCGATCCCTATCTCGAGGCCTTCGCCAAGGCCGGCTGCGATCACATCACCGTGCATGCCGAGGCCGGCCCGCATCTGCATCGCTCGCTGCAGGCGATCCGCAGCCTCGGCAAGAAGGCCGGCGTCTCGCTCAATCCGGGCACGCCGATCTCGGCCATCGAATATGTCATCGACCTGATCGACCTGGTGCTGGTGATGTCGGTCAATCCCGGCTTCGGCGGCCAGGCATTTATCAGTTCCGCACTCGGCAAGGTCAGCGACATCAGGGCGATGACCGCGGGACGGCCGATCGACATCGAGGTCGATGGCGGTGTCGGCCCGGAGGTGGCCGGTCAGCTCGCCGCCGCCGGCGCCAATGCCCTGGTCGCGGGTTCGGCGGTGTTCAAGGGCGGCACCATGGAAAGCTACAAGGCCAATATTTCCGCGATCCGCGGTGCCGCGGCGCTGGCGCGCGGCGAAGCCATTTAACGCACCTTGGCTGTCCTGCGGTCGAACGTTTTCCGGCGCTGCCGCGACCAACGGGCATGCGGATCGACGAACCTGGATCGACATTGTTTTCGGCAGGCTTGCGGCGGCTGCTGATCGAGACGCTGCAACCCGGCGAGCGCGTGCTCTGGCAGGGTCAACCCGACGCCATCGCCGATATGATGATGTGGCGATTTCTGTGGTGGATCGGATTTCCCTGGCTGCTGCTCACCGCCATCGCGATCTCCCGTGCCTGGATTGATCAGTCGATCACGTTCTTTCTGATGTCCGGGGCCATCATGGTCGCCGCGCCGCTGGTGATGGTGCTGAACGATCTGCAGACGCTGTGCGTGATCACCGACCGCCGCGCGCTGATCTTGTGCACGGCCTGGGGCAAACGGACCGTGACCGGAACCGCCTTCAAGGACATGGACGCTGCGTTCGAGATCCTCGACATTGGCCGTGGCGCGGGCCACCTGAATTTCGCGTCAGGGATTTCGACCCGTTCTCCCGATGCCGATTACACCGGCCGCTACGGGTTTCGCTGCATCCAAGACGCTTCCCGTGTCCGGGATATTCTCGAACGCGCGCGAGACGGGACCGCGCAACCCGGTCGCCGCAAGCCGCTGAAGACGCGCCGCGAGGCCGTCTAGCGAGCGACCTCGTCCCTGCGCGCTGCCGATTGGCATGCCAGCGTATGCACGATCATCGGGGCCGGCGACGTTCGACTGCTCCGCTAGCCGGGCTCCTTGCCTGTTCCTTCCAGCTCCTGCAGCGCCGCCAGTCGCGGCGGCCGCACCACGGTCACAGTACAGGTCGCCTCGGCCGCCACCTTGGCGGAGACGCTACCGAGCAGCTTGCGCACCAGCGAACTCTGGCGTGCGCCGATCACGATATGATCGACGCGATTGACGGCGGCAAACTCCAGGATCGCCGCGGCGGGATCCAACGCTTCCAGCACATGGACCGTGAGCCGGCCTTCGTCGAGCTTCAGCGGCGATGCCCAATGCTTGAGCGCGACCATTCGGTCGATATGCTTGTTGTTGCCCTGCTCGTCGAGCGTCTTGTCGATGGTGACGCGGCCGAGTTTTAGAACGTTGAGGCACGCCAGCCGTGCGGATGGCAGCGTCGCCAGGATTCGTCCGGCGGTGACGCGCAACACCTCGTTCAGCTCTTCCGATCCCTCCGCGGTATCGAGCGCGACCGCCAGTATAGGACACGACGCCAGTTGCGCGGCGAGCTCCGCTTTCGGCTTCGGCTGTGTCAGCTCGCGGTTGAAGCGGCGGCGCAGCACCGTACGAAGCGGATCGCGGGCCTGGCGCTCCGATCGCGCCGTCAGCTTGACCTGGTCGGGATGGGCGAGTTCGAACGCCAGTTGCGACGCCGTGGGGTAGCGCCAGACCGGTTCGATCTCCAGGCAGCGCAGCACCACTTCCTGCAGCCAGGGCGGATAGTCCGGCCTGAGTTTGCATGGAGGGTGCGGGTCGCGCCACAGCCGCCGCCGCATGCCGCGCAGAGTCTCGCTCTCGCCGAACGGTCGCACCCCTGTGGTGAAGAAGTACAGGAGCACGCCGAGCGAAAACAGGTCACTGCGCGGGTCGTCGCGCACGCCGAGCAGACGCTCGGGCGCCATGTATGGCGCGGTGCCATAGGGCAGCCGGAATTCTTCCTGCAACAGGTCGGGCAATTGATTGTGATGCGACAATCCGAAGTCGATCAGCACGGCCTCGCCGGAGGGACGAAACATGATGCTGCTCGGCTTGATGTCGTGATGGATGACGTTTTGCGTGTGCAGGTCGGCCAGCGCGATGGCGATCTTGCCGACGATGGCCCTCGCCTCTTCATAGGAGATCGGCAGCTCGCTGAGGCGCTCGTAGAGCGTCTTGCCTGGAATGCGTTCGATCACGACATAGGGCTGCCGCGCGAAATCGCCTGACCCGAAGCAGGCCGGCACGTGCGGCCCCGACAACCGCGGCAGGATCATCTGCTCCATCTCGAAACCGACGATGGCGGCGGGGTCCTCTCCCTCGGATATCCGGGGCACCTTCATCAGCATCGGCGTGTCGCTGTCGGGCCAGGTCACGCTCCACAGCGTCGCCATGCCGCCGCTATGGACGCATTCCCCGATTGTGAAGCCGTCGATGACGGCGCCAGGCTCAACCACCGTCTTGATCAATGTCCTGTCCATCGCTCACCTGCCGACCAGGAGCCGGTCGGCCAGCCAGAGCGGCAGACCGTTGTCGCGAATCCGCTGCGCCGCCGCCTCGACATCGTAAGGCACCCGGCAATAGGTGATCTCCCGGGTTTCGGTATCGAGCATCGCGAACGAGGCCGCCGGATTGCGATCGCGCGGCTGCCCGACCGAGCCGAGAACGGCGAGCCAGCGCCGGCCTCCGAGCAACTGCACCGGAACGCCCGAGGTCGGGACGAAGCTCGTCATCTTGGCGGCCGCAGACATCGAATAGAGCGACGGCAGATGGATGTGTCCGCAGAAGGTGACGTGGGCATCGGTCGCCGCGATGCTGCGCGCGGCGTCCGCCGTGCCCTGGACGTAGCGCCATCTTGCGGGGTGGCTGGCTTCGGAATGCACGTAGAGGCGATCCTCCTCCTGCAGCGTCATTGGCAGTTCCGCGAGAAAACGCCGCTGCGCCGCGCTCAACCGGCCCCGCGTCCATTCGATCGCGGCCTGGGCTTCGACATTCATTGATTCAGAGGGCGTGCTGATGGCGCTGTCGTGGTTGCCGCGCACGGCCATGGCGCCGCTGTTGACGAGGTTCATCACGGTCTCGACGGTCCATTCCGGATCGGCGCCGTAGCCGACATAGTCGCCGAGGAAAATCATCCGTTGCGCGCCCCGCCCCCGCGCAGAATCGAGGCAGGCGGAAAAGGCCTGCCGGTTGGCATGGATATCCGTAAAGATAGCCAGCAGCACGATTTCCTCCGCGTTCCCTGATATCAGCCGGGTTTGTGCCGGACTTGATGGATATCAAACAACAACAGGCAGCAGGGTTGCAATCGTGCTGAACGCGAGGATTTGGGCAGGCCGCGGAATTCGTGCCTGCCGAGGGACGTGGCGCGAATCGGGCGCGGAGAGATCGTCAGCGCTTGCGCGGCGGTTCCAGTCCCCGCAGCAGCAGCGCCAGCACGGCGTCGATCCGCGCGGCCAGTGCCGGATCGCTCCATTCCTCGGAATGGGCGGGGTGATGGAAGCGAATGGTGGCGTCGAACACCGCGCGCGACGTGGCCTTGACGTCGGCGATGTCGAACGCGCCCTGCTTCACGCCATCAGCCAGAATTTGCTCGACCTGGTCGCACAGGCATTCCTTGTGCGAACTCACCGCCTGACAGGCTTCCTGCGCCAGCGCCAGATAGGTCGCGAACATCTCGGGGTCGTCGGACAATTTCCTGTGCTTGTTGGCAAACAGCGTGCGCAGCCAGCGCTCCAGCCGGGCGGGCGCCGGCCCCGGCCCTTCCACGATCTTCTGCAGCGGCGCGTTGAAGCGGTCGAGCCAGCGTTTGGCGACGGCCTGGCGCAGCGAAGCCTTGCTGGGAAAATGCCGGTAGACGCTGCCATGGCTGACATCGAGCGCCCGGGCGACATCCACCACGGTGGCTTTCGCCAGCCCGAAGCGGCGCAACACGTCCTCGGTGACCTCGAGAATCCGCTCGGAGGTCAGAACCACATTCTCGTTCATGCGCGCACCGTCTGCTTCCAGTCGTTGTGGCGGGCGGCCATCGCCGCCGCCGTTTAGCGGGCTAACCGTGTGGCCTGCGCCTCGAGGTGGCGGGCAACCTGGGCGTTGAGCCAGCGTTGGATGTGTTGGGCGAATTGAAAGATCTCGATCGTCATGGCGAAGTCCTCTGCAAGTCCACTGGCCCGCGGTCGATCGGCCGGGGGCCAAGGTGACGCCGAGAATTGGCGTTATTGGCAATATGGGCTATCGCGCTGACAGATTACAATATCTGTCAGTCAATGTTTTGTGATCAAGCAGCGACGCCCCGCCGCCGGAGGCTCCTTGCACCGGACGACGTTTGTCTGACCGGGGCGGCTCTGCTAAAGCGCGGCGTAAAAAACAATCGGCCGGGAGTCGCATATGATCCCCGCTTTGCTCGCCCGGAGTCCTCGATGATCCCCCGCTATACCCGCCCGGAAATGGCCGCCATCTGGGAGCCGCTGACCCGTTTCAGGATCTGGTTCGAGATCGAGGCGCATGCGGCGGATGCCCAGGCCGAACTCGGCGTGATCCCGAAAGAGGCTGCCAAAACCATCTGGGCCAAGGGCAAGGGTGTGCAGTTCGACGTCGCGCGAATCGACGAAATCGAACGCGAGGTCAAGCACGACGTCATCGCCTTCCTCACCCACCTCGCCGAATTCGTCGGCCCGGATTCGCGCTTCGTGCACCAGGGCATGACTTCATCCGACGTGCTCGACACCTGTTTCAACATCCAGCTCACCCGCGCTGCAGACATGCTGATCGCCGACCTTGACAAGGTGCTGGCGGCGCTGAAGAAGCGCGCCCTCGAGCACAAGATGACGCCCACCATCGGCCGCTCCCATGGTATCCACGCCGAGCCCACCACCTTCGGGCTGAAACTTGCTTACGCCTATGCCGAATTTTCGCGCGCCCGCGAACGCCTGGTCGCCGCGCGCAAGGAGGTCGCGACCTGCGCGATATCCGGCTCGGTCGGGACCTTCGCCCACATCGATCCGCGCGTCGAAGAACACGTCGCCAAAGCGATGGGGCTCGCAGTTGAGCCGATCTCGACCCAGATCATCCCGCGCGACCGCCACGCCATGTATTTCGCCACGCTCGGCGTCATCGCTTCGTCGATCGAGCGGCTGGCCATCGAAATCCGCCATCTGCAGCGCACCGAAGTGCTGGAAGCCGAAGAGTTCTTCTCGGAGAAGCAGAAGGGTT
>JAYSPJ010000090.1:0-4317 GCA_043722155.1 Bradyrhizobium sp. | reverse complement strand
CTCGGAAACCTTGTCGCCGAAGAAGATCAGCTGGCCGTCGCGCGGTACGCCGAGCCGGAGTTTTGCTGGAAACCCGGTCATCTGCGCCAGCGGCCGGTTGCGCGAATAGGGATCGGCCGCGTCGGGCGCTGCCATCGCGGCCAGCGCTGTCATGGCGTCATCGACGTTGAGCGTGAAGATCGAGACGCAGTCCAGCGTGCGGCAGGCCGGCACCACGCCTGAGGTCGAGATCAGCCCGAGGCTTGGCTTCAGCCCGACGATATTGTTGAGCATCGCCGGCACCCGGCCGCTTCCCGCGGTGTCGGTGCCGAGCGCCAGCGGCACCAGTCCGGCCGACACCGCCACGGCCGAACCCGAACTCGAGCCGCCCGGAATGAGATCGCCGCGCATCGGATTGCCGGGGATGCCGTAGGGCGAGCGCACGCCGACGAGACCCGTGGCGAACTGGTCGAGGTTGGTCTTGCCGATGACGATGGCGCCGGCCGCGCGCAGTCTTGCGACCGCCGTCGAGTCATGCGCGGGCATGTAGGAGAAGGCGGGGCAGGCGGCGGTGGTGGCGAGACCCGCGGCGTCGATATTGTCCTTCACCGCTATCGGGATGCCGTACAGCGGCAGCTGCGCAGCATCCTTTTTTGCCAGCGCCTCGGCTTCCGCCACTGCGTCCTTCTCGTCGCGCAGGCTGATGAAGACCGCGGGATCGTTGTGGTCGCGAATCCGCTGATAGCTGCGGGCGACGGTCTGCGCGGGCGACATCGCGCCGGCGCGATGGGCGGCGACAATCTCGGCGACGGTTTCAGTCACGCGCTGCCCCGATCGGACTCGAACTCATTCGGCGGGTGCGGCAAGGGGCGTCTCCGGATGTGAAACGGGAAGGGAAGAAGTGCCTGTTCTCGCCAGCGCGAAGAATACCGCAGCTACCAGGGCATAAGCCAGCGCGACGCCGGGAGTTACCCCCAATCCGCCACCGATACCGACGGCTTCGCCATGCATGAAGCCGAAATAGGTCAATACCGCGCCCGACAGCGCGAAAGCCGAGGCCTTGACGAAGTCGCGCTCGATCACGAAGACGCCGATGGCGCCGAGCACGAGGCCGGTGAGGATCGCGCCGCCGCCCATCACTTCCAGCCCGCGATAGAGCACGCCCTGCTGCGGCAATGCGGCGATCGCCGCGGCCTTGACCGCGTCGACCTTGTCGGCGGCGAGCCCGCCCACCGCCTGTGCGGCATCGAGGGTCGAGCCCAGCATGGTGTCGATCTGCAGCTTGGCCCAGGCCGCCAGATGCGGCGTCAGCGCCAGCACCACCGCGGGTGCATGTTTGACCGGCGTGGTCTGGAACGCCTGCGCGCCGATCAGCATGCCAATGTAGAGCAGGATCGGCGAGATCGCGACCACCGGCACCAGCGCCAGCAACACCGAGATGATGCCGAACCAGCTCAGCAGCACCACCATGATTCCGGTCGCCGTCGAATAACCGATCCGGCCGCCCATCGCCTTCCAGCCGGGATGGCCGATATAGACCGCGTTGATGAAGGGATTGCCCATCAGGCAGCCGATCAGGCTGACGACGCCGTCGGCGGTCAAGACGCGCGTGGTCGGATATTCGTCGCCCGCGGCTTCGGCGCTTTCGACATTGTCCATGGCTTCGACCAGATCGTAGATGCCGAACGGAATCGCCGTCACCAGGATGATGCCGAGGAATTCGAAGCCGGAAAATACCTCGCCGATCGCGGGGATCGGCACCGAGAAGCCGAAATTGGCAAAAGCGTCGCCGAGGCCCTTGACGCTGAGGCCGCCGAGGCTGAGCCCGAACAGATTGGAGCCCCACGCGATCAGCATGCCGGCGGCGATGGCGACCAGGCCGGCGGGTATGGCTTTCGGATACCTCACGCCGCCGAACCAGCTCGCCAGAATGATGGCGAAGCAGACCAGACCGATCTGCGGCGTCATGTACATCTCCAGCGCCGGGCGCATCGAGATGAAGGTCACGGAGACGCCGGCCAGCGTGCCGAGCAGGGCCGCGCGCGGCGTGATCCTTCGAATGTACGGCGCGATGAATCCGCCGATCATCAGGATAAAACTCTGGAAGAACACCCAGACCAGGCCGGCCGACCAGCCTTTGATCGGATCGCCGGTTTTCAGCGTGATCGGCAGCATGATCACGAAGGTGACGATGAACATGTGCGGCACGCTGACGCCCGACGGCAGCGCGCAGACGTCGCTGCGGCCGGTCTTCTGCGCCAGCCGATAGGCGAGCCACGCGTAATAGAAGGTCGAGAGGCACATCATCAGGCCGAGCGCCGGCAGGATGCGGCCGAACACCAATGAATCCGGCATCTTCAGCGCGAAGCGCAGCAGCCCCGTCAGCACCAGCATGTTGACGAGAATGTTGGTGCCGAAGCCGAACAACGCATTCCAGTCGCCCGGCGTCCACAATGCAGGTTTGAATTCGCCCTTGCTCGCCGTCATGGTCGTGCTCATTGCGCTGCCCCCACTGTCCGTTGGTTGGAAGTCTCCGGTGTCATGGCCGCGAGAACCGCGGCGGAATCGCTGACCCAGCCGAAGATGCCGCCCTGGGCCTTGATCATCCGCAGGCCCATCTCGTGGAATTCGGGGAAATAGGAGGCGCAGCAATCCGACAGCACGACGCAGCGGTAGCCGCGGTCGTTGGCCTCGCGCACGGTGGTGTTGACGCAGACCTCGGTAGTGACGCCGCACACCAGCAGATTCTCGATGCCGTAGTTCTGCAAGGTATCGCCGAGCTTGGTGGCGTAGAACGCGCCCTTGCCGGGCTTGTCGATCACGATCTCGCCGTCGAGCGGATAGAGCTCGGGAACGATATCGTGGCCGGCCTCGCCGCGGATCAGGATCCGCCCCATCGGTCCGGGATCGCCGATGCGCCTGCTCGGCGCGCCGCGCTCGATCTTGGCCGGCGGTGCGTCGGACAGATCGGGCAAATGTCCTTCGCGGGTGTGCACCACCAGAACGCCCGCCGCCCGCGCGGCGTGCAGCACGTCGGCGCAAGGCGCTACCGCGCGCGCCAGCTGCGAGACGTCGTTGCCCAGCGTCTCGCCGAAGCCGCCGGGTTCGAGGAAATCGCGCTGCATGTCGATGATGACCAGCGCCGTCGCGGTCCAGTCGAGTTCGATCGGCTGCGGCTCCGCGGCAAGCAGGCTGGTGATCGCTGATGTCGCCATGGCTGACTGCGCTCCGGGAGCCGAGAACGGCTCCCTGGTCGAAGCAAGCGGTGTGCCATTGTGTACAGCGCGGGCGCAGCCTCGGGCTTCGTAAATTGCCACGTCTTGCCAGAGGCTTGGGATTGCCTTGCGGGTGAGGGCGGACGCGCAGGATCGCCCGCAAAAATGCTTTTGCTCAATTTATGGGCAACGCCATTTGCGATGTGCGGCTGCGATCGTCTAGCCTGATCGCAGAGCCTCACCGGCGCGACGCCTTTCCGGCCTGACCTGGAGCACCCCATGTCGAATTCGTTCGAACGCCGCCACGATATCCTGATCGAGGCGCCGCCGGAGGCGGTTTACGACTACGTCTGCAATCCGAACTCATGGCCGGAATGGCTGGCCGCGTCGCACCACATCGACAGCGCTGACCGCGCGCTGGACGCCGGCGAAGGTTTTCGCGAGCAATGGCATATCCGCCGCGGCGAGGTGGTACTGGACTGGAAGGTCACCGAGAGCGATCGTCCGAACGCCTGGACCGTGCAGGCCGAGACCGACTTCATCGGGCCGATTGTGGTCCGCTATACCTTCGAACGCGTCGGCGACGTCACCAAATATACCAGGCATCTGCGCAACCCCCGCCGTCCCTCGGCCGCCAGCGCCGAGCAGATCCAGCGTGTCGACGAAGAAGCGCAGGTCGGACTCGCCAATATCAAGCGGCAGGTCGAGCAACGCTGGGCTGCGCGGCGCGCGCTTCAATCGGCGGCCAGGTGAGTATGAGCGATCGTCGCGAGAATTCGAAAGTGCTGTTCGCAACGCCCGAGATCGTGGCCGACCGGCGGGCCGACGGCACCATCTGGCTGAAGTCGACCGCGCCATTGCAGCCAGCCGCGCGCTGCGTCGGCGACTGGCTGGAGCATTGGGCGCGACAGACGCCGGAGAAGATTTTTCTCGGCGAGCGCGCGAACGCCGACGCGCCGTGGACGACGGTCACCTACAGGGACGCGCTGCGGCAGGTGCGTTCCGTGGCCGGCTGGATCCTGGCGCAAGGGTTGAGCGCGGAGCGTCCGCTGGTGATTCTCTCCGACAACAGCATCGACCATGCGCTGTTCGCGCTCGCGGCGATGCATGCCGGCGTGCCTGC
>JAYSPJ010000089.1:0-8200 GCA_043722155.1 Bradyrhizobium sp. | reverse complement strand
GCCGAGCGCCAGCGCGCAGGCGGCGGCGCAGGCGGCATTCTGCGCATTGTGCAGGCCGCGCAGCGAGCCGATGCCGCCGATCCGCGCGATCTCGCTGCGGGCGCCGCCGGCGGCGCGCAGGATGATCTCGCGTTCGACATAGATGCCGTCGGGCAGCGGATTCTTCACGGAGATGCGCACCACGCGCTGGCCCGCCTGTTCGATCCGGTCGGCGGTGTTGCGGCTCCAGCCGTCGTCGACGCCGACGATCGCGGTGCCCTGCTGCTGCACGCCGGCGACCAGCCGTTCCTTCACCGCGGCGTAATGTTCGAGCGTGCCGTGGCGGTCGATATGGTCTTCGCTGACATTGAGCAGGATGCCGACAGAGGGATCGAGGCTCGGGGTGAGGTCGATCTGGTACGACGACATCTCGATGACGTGAACCCGCCCCCTCCGCGCCGGCTCCAGCGACAGGATCGCCGTGCCGATATTGCCGCCCATCTGGGTATCGTAGCCGGCGACGCGCATCAGATGCGCGATCAATGCTGTCGTGGTCGATTTGCCGTTGGTGCCGGTGATGGCGACGAACGGCGCATCCGGCGCATGACGCCGGCGCTCGCGGCAAAACAATTCGATATCGCCGATCACCTCGACGCCGGCCTCGCGCGCCGCCAGCACCGACCAGTGCGGCGCCGGGTGGGTGAGCGGCGCCCCGGGCGTCAGCACCAGCGCCGCGAAATTCGCCCACGAAACTTTACGCAAGTCGGCAGTGATAAAGCCGGCCTGTACGGCCTTGACGATATTGTCGGCACTGTCATCGCCGGCGATCACTTCCGCCCCGCCGGCCTTCAAGGCGTGGCAGCTGGCCAGCCCGGAGCCGCCAAGGCCGAACACCGCTACCGTCTTGCCCGCAAGGGAGGTGATGGGGATCATGGCTTGACATCGGTCATTCCGGAAACCGCGCAGCGGTTATCCGGAATCTCGAGATTCCGGGTTCGTGCTTCGCACGCCCCGGAATGACTGTTGGGAGCCTGATGCAAGACGATCACCGCAGCTTCAGCGTGGAGAGGCCAGCCAGCGCCAGCATCACCGAGATGATCCAGAACCGGATCACGATCTGCGGTTCGGTCCAGCCCTTCTGCTCGAAATGGTGATGCAGCGGCGCCATCCGGAACACGCGCTTGCCGGTGAGCTTGAACGAGGCCACCTGCACGATCACCGAAATCGCTTCCAGCACGAACAGCCCGCCGATCACCGCCAGCACGATCTCGTGTTTGACCGCGACCGCGGTCGCGCCGAGCATGCCGCCGAGCGCGAGCGAGCCGGTGTCGCCCATGAAGATCGACGCCGGCGGCGCGTTGAACCACAGGAATCCCAGTCCCGCGCCGAGCACCGCGCCGCACAGCACCGCGAGTTCGCCGGTGCCGGCGACGTAATTGATCTGCAGGTAGTCCGAGAACACCGCGTTGCCCGTCAGGTACGCGATCATGCCAAAACTCGCCGCCGCGATCATCACCGGCACGATGGCGAGGCCATCGAGACCGTCGGTCAGGTTCACGGCGTTGCCGGCGCCGACCATGACAAACGCGCCGAACAGCACGAAGAATATGCCCAGATTCAGCACCACGTCCTTGAAGAAGGGAATCACCAGCGAGGTCGAGAACGGGACTTTTCCGAGCCGGGTCAGCGCGTAACAGGCCGCGAGCGCGATCGCCGCCTCGATCAGCAGCCGGATCTTGCCCGCGAAACCGCTATGCGACTGTTTCGTCACCTTCAGATAGTCGTCGTAGAAGCCGACGAAGCCGAAGCCGAGCGTCACCGCCAGCACGATCCAGACATAGGGATTGAGCGGATTGGCCCACAGCACCGTCGAAACCACCACCCCGGAAAGAATCATCAGCCCGCCCATGGTGGGCGTGCCCTTCTTGCTGATGAGATGCGATGCTGGGCCGTCGCTGCGGATCGGCTGGCCCTTGCCCTGGCGAAGCCGCAGGTGATCGATGATCCAGGGGCCGAACAGGAAAACGAACAGGGCGCCGGTCACCATCGCCCCGCCGGTGCGAAAGGTGATGTAACGAAACACGTTCAGAAAGGTGCGGAACACGCCCAGACCGGGAACCGTGTTGGAAAGGTCGATCAGCCAATAGAACATTCAATCCGCCCTATACCGCGGCTTCGTCGTGCGCGGCCTTGCCGGGAAAGCGCTTTTCGAGCGCGGCTACAATCGTTTTCATCTTCGAGCCGAGCGATCCCTTGATCATGATCACGTCACCGGCGCGAATCGCCGATATCACCTGCGCTTCAATACCAGCCGAATTCTCCGCATAGCCGCCCCGTTTACCCGTGGAAAGTGCGTCCCACAAGTTGCGCATCAGCGGACCGCAACAATACACCAGATCGATGTGATTGGCCTTGATGGCCTCATTCAGGCCAAGGTGCAGCGCCGGGCTGGTTGGACCGAGTTCGAGCATGTCGCCGAGCACCGCGATGCGCCGGCCCTGCGGGCCGACCGCGGCGCTGCCGAGCACGCTCAGCGCCGCCGCCATCGACGCCGGATTGGCGTTGTAGCTTTCGTCGATCAGCGTCGCCTCGCCATTGCCGACCTCGAGCGCGCGCCGCGCGCCGCGGCCCACTGCCGGCTCGATCTGCGACAGCGACAGCGCCGCCAGCGCCAGATCGGCGCCCGCGAGCGAGGCGGCGGCCAGTACCGCCAGCGAATTCATCGCCATATGGCGGCCGGGCATGCCGAGTTTGTAGGTGACGTCATGGCCGAGGATGTTGGCATGCACGGCCGAACGATCCGGATGCAGCGAGACGTCGATCAGTCGCGCATCGGCCTCGATGTCCGCGCCGAACGAGAAAATACGGGAGATGCCTAGTTTCCTGGCGCTGCGCCGCAGCCTTGCGAACTGCGAATTGTCGCGGTTCAGCACCACCGCGCCGCCGGCCTCCAGCCCAACGAAAATTTCCGCCTTGGCGTCGGCAATCGCCTCGATGCCGGCGAAGAACTCCAGATGCACCGGCTCCACCGTGGTGATGACGGCGACCTGCGGCCGCACCATCTTGACCAATGCCTCGATTTCGCCGGCGTGATTCATGCCGACCTCGAAGACCGCAAACCTGACCGAGGCCGGGCAGCGCGCCAGCGACAGCGGCACGCCCCAATGGTTGTTGAACGACGACGCCGAGGCATGGGTCGGTCCCTGTGCTTCGAGCACGCGCCGCAACGCTTCTTTTGTCGAGGTCTTGCCGACCGAGCCGGTGATGGCAATCACCTTCGCGGTGAGACGCGCCCGCGACGCAATCCCCAAATCGACGAGACCGGCGAGCACATCGTCCACCACCAACAGCGGCGCATCGGGTGCGAACTTGTCGCGCTGGGCTTGCTCGACCACCGCCAGCGCGGCGCCGGCCTTCAGGGCGGCCGCGACGAAATCATGGCCGTCATGGACGTCGCCCTTGATCGCGAAATAGGCTTCACCCGGCGCGATGGTGCGGGTGTCGATGGAGAGACCGGTGACCGCTTCCGGCAACGCGCCATTGACCGAGGCCCGCATCGCCTGCGCCATCGCGCCAGAGGTCCACAGCGGCGCCGCGCTCATGCCACCCTCGACGCCAGCGCGGATTCAACCGCGTCATGATCGCTGAACGGCAAGGTGCTGTTGCCGACGATCTGTCCGGTCTCGTGGCCCTTGCCGGCGATCAGCAGCGCATCGCCCGGCTGCAGCGCCGATATCGCGGTCCGGATCGCCTCGGCACGATCGCCGATTTCCCTGGCGCCCTTGGCGGCGCTCAAGATCGCCGCGCGAATGAGCTCCGGATTTTCGCTGCGCGGATTGTCGTCGGTCACGATGACGCTGTCGGCATTCTCGGCGGCGATCGCGCCCATCAGGGGCCGCTTGCCGGCGTCGCGGTCGCCGCCGGCGCCGAACACCACCACCAGCCTGCGTTTGGCGTAAGGCCGCAACGCCTGCAGCGCTTTTGCCAGCGCATCGGGCTTGTGGGCGTAATCGACGAATATGGGGGCGCCGTTGCGCTCGGCGACCCGCTCGAGCCGGCCCTTGGCGCCTTCGAGCAGTTCGAGCGAGGCGAAGACCGCTTTCGGCTCGCTGCCGGTGCCGATCGCGAGCCCGGCGGACACCAGCGCATTCTCGATCTGGAATCCGCCGACCAGCGGCAGCCGCACTGAATAGCTGCGACCGCGATGCTCGAGCATCAGCTTCTGCGCGAAGCCGTCGATGTCGGCCCCGACCAGGCGAATGCCCTCGCCGGCGCCGTCGCCCCGGCTGCCGACCGCGATGATCCGCAGCTTTCGCGCCCGCGCCGCATCGATCACTTGCTGCGAGCAGTCATGGTCCGCCGAGATCACGGCAGCGCCATCGGGCGCGACCAGCTCTCGGAACAGCCGCAGCTTGGCATTGAGATAATGTGCGACGTCGGGATGGTAATCCATGTGATCGCGCGTGAGGTTGGTGAAGCCGCCGGCGGCGATCCGCACGCCGTCGAGCCGGAATTGATCGAGCCCGTGCGACGAGGCCTCGAACGCGAGATGGGTGACGCCCTCGCCGGCGATTTCGTCGAGCTGCCGGTGCAGCGCGATCGGATCCGGCGTGGTCAGAGATCCGTAGATGGTGCGTTTCGGCGACACCAGCCCGATGGTGCCGATGCTGGCCGATTGATGACCGAGCCGCTGCCATATCTGACGCGTGAAGGCGGCGACCGAAGTCTTGCCGCTGGTGCCGGTGACCGCCGCAATCGTTTGAGGCTGCCGCGGATAAAATTTCGCCGCGGCGAGCGCCAGCGCGCGGCGCGGGTTCGGCGTCGTGACGAATGGCACGCGGATGCCACCCGGCGGCGGATGATCGCCGGCGATCGCCACGGCACCTGACGAAACCGCCGAATCGATGAAGCGCGCGCCATCGGTCTTGCTGCCGGCCAGCGCGAAGAACAGGTCGCCCGGCTTCACGCTGCGGCTGTCCACCGCCAGGCCTGACACCACGGCCGCCTCGGCCTGCGGGGGAAGCGTGGCGTCATCGCTGAAGAGGTCGCGAAGTCTCATCATCTTCCAGTCCGGCCGGCGCCAGCGCCGCTTGTCGATCTGAAGTTTCCTGGGGAATTCGCGGCAATCACTGCAGGAACTTCAAATCGGCGGCAACAAGAAAGAGCCTTACTGGCTTCCCTTGGATGCCGCAAGAATAAGGCGGTCGGACGGCGGCAGATCGAACCGCGGCTCGACGCCCAGAAGCGGGGCAATGCGGGCGATCACCTTGCCGCCGGTGGGCACCGCGTTCCAGCCCGAGGTGATGAAGCCGTGGGTTTCCGGCAGCGGTTTCGGTTCGTCCAGCATGATCAGCACCTGGAACTGCGGATTGTCGGCCGGCATGATCGCCGTGAACGAGTTCAGCACCTGCTTCTTGGAATAGCGCCCGTTGACGACCTTTTCAGAGGTCCCGGTCTTGCCGCCGATATAATAGCCCTTCACGTCGGCCTTCTTGGCGGTTCCAATCTCGGCGTTGAGCCGCATCAGATAGCGCATCTTGTCGCTGGTCTCGGACCTGACGACTTTCTTCGAAAGCGCCCTGGCTTCCTCCTCCGACCGCTTGAGGAATGTCGGCGGGATCAGGTAGCCGCCGTTGATGACGGCGTTGATGCCCATCACCGCCTGCAGCGGCGCCACGGAAAGCCCGTGACCGAAGGCGATGGTGATGGTGTTGAGTTCGCCCCAGCGCTTCGGCACGATCGGCGAAGCGCTCTCGGGCAGTTCGGTGCGCAGGCGGTCGAGCTGACCCATCTTGCGCAGGAACGCCTTGTGCGCCTCGACGCCCTGCGCCAGCGCAATCCGCGCCGCGCCGACGTTCGAGGAGAAGGTGAAGACTTCCGACAGCGTGATGGAGCGGCCCAGCGGGTGGGTGTCGTGAATGGCGAATTTGCCGTAATGCAGCGCGCCGCGTGCATCGAACAGGGTGTTGAGATTGGCCTTGCCGGAATCCAGCGCCATCGCCAGCGTCAGCGCCTTGAAGGTCGAGCCCATCTCGTAGACGCCGGTGGTCAGCCGGTTGATGCGGTCGGGATCGTGCGCCTCCTTCGGATTGTTCGGATCGAAGTCGGGCAGCGACACCATCGCGACGATCTCGCCGGTCTTGACGTTGGAGACGAGGCCGGAGGCCGCCTTGGCCTTGTATTTTTCCTTGGCCTTGAGCAGTTCGTCGCGTAGCGCGTGCTCGACGCGCAGATCAATCGACAGTTCCACCGGCCGCTGCAGCCGATCGGTGGCGAAGCCGGCGCGGTGCAGGTCGGCCAGACCGTTATTGTCGAGCCATTTCTCCATCCCGGCGATGCCCTGGTTGTCGATGTTGACCAGACCGATCAGATGCGCGACTTCGGCGCCGGTGGGATAGACCCGCTTGTTCTCGCGCAGGAAGCCGATGCCGGGAATACCGAGGCGGTGGATGTCGTGCTGCTGCTTCGGGGTGATTTCACGCTTCAGCCAGACGAAGCCTTTTTTCGACAACAGCCGTTCGCGCACTTCGGCGGTGTCGAGATCCGGCAGCGTCGCGGTGAGCAGTTCGATCGCCTCGTCCTTGTCGACGATCCGGCGCGGCTCACCGAACAGGCTGGGCGACTTGACGTCGGTGGCGAGTACCTCGCCGTTGCGGTCGACGATGTCGGGCCGGGCCGTGGCGATGCGGTCCTGGGACGCGGTCCGGCGCCCGGCGTGATTGTCGGCGCCGATGGCGAACATGACGAGCCGGCCGCCGATCACGGCATAGATCGCCGCGAAGGCCAGGATGGCAAACCCGACGCGGGCGCGCGCCTTGGCGGCGCGGTCGACGTTGCGCCCGTACAACAGGCTGCGGATCAGCCGCTGCCGCCACGGTTCCGCGGGCCTGACGGTCTTCGGCGCCGAATCGGTCATCGCTGAACCTCCGGCGCCGGCACCGAACCCGTGACTGTAGCGGCATCGATGGTCTCGAGCATCGCGCCGATCGGATCGGGATCGCCCGGTTTGAAAAAGCGCGGCGGCCGCTCGGGCAAGTTCTTCATTGAATCGTATTGTGTGGCGACCAGCGGCTTCAGCGGCAGATGACGGTCGGCGAGGCCCTGCAGCCGCAACGGCGCATCGAGCTTGGCCCATTCCGCGCGCAAGCCGGCGATGGCGTCGCGCTGCTCGCGGATTTCCGCATGCAATCGCAGCACCCGCTCGGTGCGCGCGGTGGATTCCATCTTGATCCGGTAGACATAGGCGGCGGCGAACACCAGTGCGGCGATCACGAAGAGATGGATGATCCGCATGGTCAGCCTCCCCTCATCACGTCGTCGAGAACAGGCCAGGCCGGCAACGCCGCGGCGGCATGTGCAGCCGCTTCGGTGCGCTCGGCCGCGCGCAGCTTGGCCGACCGCGCGCGCGGGTTGGCGGATACCTCGTCGCCCCCGGCCGTGACCGGGCGCTTGGTCAAAATGACAAAACTCGGCGCGGCCTGGTTGACCTCCGGCAGATGCCGCGATCCGCCGCCGGCCCTGCCGCGTTCGACCAGGAAATTCTTGACGATGCGGTCTTCCATCGAATGAAACGACACCACCACCAGCCGGCCGCCCGGCTTCAGCACGCGCTCGGCGGCCGCCAGCGCCAGATGCAGTTCGTCGAGCTCCTGGTTGACGAAGATCCGCAGGGCCTGGAACGTGCGGGTGGCGGGGTGGATTTCACCCGGCTTCGGCCACACCACCTTGGAGACGATATCGGCCAGCGCCTTGGTGGTCATGATCGGCGCTTCCTTGCGCGCGGCGACAATGGCCTTGGCGACGGGGCGGGAATAACGCTCTTCGCCGAAAATATAGATGATGTTGGCGAGGTCGACCTCGGAGGCGACCGCGATCACGTCGGCCGCGGTCGGGCCGTCATGGCCCATCCGCATGTCGAGCGGGCCGTCCTGGCGAAACGAGAAGCCGCGCTCGGCCTGGTCGAGTTGCATCGAGGACACCCCGACGTCCATCACCACGCCATCGACCGCGGAAACGCCCTGCGCGGCGCAGACTTCGGCGAGATTGGAAAAGCGGTCCTCCACCAGCGTGAGCCGGCCACCCGATCGATCCACCAGATCGAATCCGCCCGAAATGGCGGTCCGGTCGCGGTCGATGCCGATCACGCGGGTTCCCGCGACGTCGAGGATGGCCCGGCTGTACCCGCCGGCCCCGAAGGTGGCGTCGACATAGACCCCGCCGT
>JAYSPJ010000088.1:0-7759 GCA_043722155.1 Bradyrhizobium sp. | reverse complement strand
CTTGTGTTCGAGGCTACGGGCCGCAACATCGTCGGCATGAGTCGCGACGAAAACTCCGATTTCCGTCCACGTCCTGGCCGAGTCCGCGATCGGGGAGCTCGCGCAGGCCGGCAGCCGCGCTCTTTCGTCGCGCAAGTGATGAAGGCGGCGGCGAAGGCCAACGGGGGTCCGCTGACCTTGGCTCGGTCGCGCGACAGGCATCGCAGCCTTGAAGGTTTGGCGCGTCCCAGGAAAGGACGTTGCTCGCGGATCGGCCGGGGTCAGGCCGCGGCCGACCGGTTGAAGTTCGCCGCAGGGCAGAGAGGGCCAGGCCAGCGCATGCGCCGCGTCGTGGTCAAAGCGCGTATCATCAGGCTGAAGATCGGCAGCCGGGCAGCCCTTGCCCATCTCACCTACCTGCAGCGCGACGGCACCACCCGCGATGGAGGGCGCGGCCAGCTCTATGGACCGGACAGCGATCTCGCGGATCGACGGGCCTTGGTCGAACGCAGTCAGGGGGATCGCCACCAGTTCCGCTTCATCGTCGCGCCCGAGGATGGCGATCGGCTCTCGGACCTGCGCGGCTTTACCCGCGACGTGATGCGGCAGATGGAACAGGATCTCGGTACCAGGCTCGATTGGGTCGCGGTCGATCACTTCAACACCGGTCATCCACACAGCCATGTCGTGATCCGGGGCAGGGACGACCTAGATAAGGATTTGATCATCGCCCAGGACTACATCACCGATGGATTGAGGCTTCGCGCTCAAGAACGCGCGACCCTTGAGCTCGGACCCGAAACTGACCTTGAACTGCGGAGCAAGCTTCAGGCCGAGATCTCCGCCGAGCGCTTCACGCGTATCGATCGCGCGATGCTGAGCGAGGCCGACCAGGGCTTCATCGATCTGCGACCGGAGACAGGCCAGCTCCGCGCCGATTTCGACCGCACGCTGCGGATCGGGCGAGTGCAGGTGCTGGAGCGTTTTGGGTTGGCCAGAGAGATCGAGCCCGGCGTCTGGCACCTCTCCGATCAGCTCGAACCGACCTTGCGAGAACTCGGCGAGCGAGGCGATATTATCAAGGCCATAAACCGATCTCTCGCCGCGCGCGGCGAGTTGCGTGGCGCCGAGAGTATCCATCTCCATGGCGAGACGACCTCGGTCCCGGTGGCCGGCCGGGTCATCGGGAAAGAGCTGACCGAAGAGTTGGGCGACCGGATCGGCCTCATCGTCGACGGCATCGACGGGCGCGTCCACCATGTGGCTTTGCGCGCAGCCGCCATGGCGGACGAGGCGCGGATCGGCGCCATCGTCGAGGTCGGACGTGGGCCATCAACGCCCCGTCCGGCTGATCGCAACATCGCCGAACTTTCAAGGGGCACGGGCGAATATCGCCCGAGCGAGCACCGGGCTGTCGCCGAGGCAGGCGGCGTGCGCGTTCCCGGGGGCAACTATGACGCCTATGTCGAGAGCCATGTTCGCCGGCTGGAAGCGCTGCGCCGCGCCGGCTTTGTGGAGCGGATCGACGCCGACCGCTGGCTGATTCCGGACGGGTTCGAGGCGCGCGCCCAGGCTTACGATGCCGGGCAGGGTCGCCGGGCAAGTCTGCGTGTCCTCTCCGCCTACGATCTCGACCGCCAGGTGACGAGCGACGGCGCGACCTGGCTTGACCGGCAACTGGCCAGCCACGAGCGAGGCACGCTCGCCGACGCCGGCTTCGGCGCCGAGGTGCGGGGCGCCCTTGAACGGCGCAAGGACGAACTGATCCGGCAGGGCCATGCTTGGCGCACACCGGAGGGAAGCCTGCGGGCGCGAAAAGACCTCCTGCCCGTACTCGAGCGTCAGGAGGTCAAGCGCGTCGGACAGAAGCTCGCCACCGAACGAGGCCTCACTTTCAAGGCGATCGAGGACGGGCAGGCCATTCGCGGCAGGCTCATCGGTTCAGCTCAACTTGCCAGCGGGCGCTTTGCCATGATCGACGACGGGCTCGGCTTCAGTCTCGTGCCGTGGCGGCCGGTCATCGAAAAAGAGATCGGCCGGGAGGTCGTAGGCATCATGCGCGGGACCAACGTTTCCTGGCAGTTCGGACGAAAGCTAGGGCTCGAAATCTAGGTGTCTGATTCAGAATCTGTGCGGAACTCTCGATACGAATAGCGAATTGCAGAAAGACGCATGCTCTATGTGAAGCATCCGCCCTCATGCAAACTGATGCAATCGTTGCATCGTTCTTCGATCAAAATGCAGATGAAAGCAGATGTAGAACTCACACCCGTGCATCATGCCCAAGTGATGCCAACTCACGTCCCCAATAATGCGCAGTCCCGCAGGCTTCCATACCGACCCGGCATGCTGGAAGCTTCTTGAAGAATTCGACGAGCTCCGATCGCCGGAGCTTCTTGCGGATGATGAGCTTGCCCGCGGCGTCAACGCCATGCACTTGAAAAACGTGCTTGGCGAGATCGAGACCGATGGTGGTAGGATGCATTGTAGATGACTCCTCTTGCTGTTGCCTCTGCAACAATTGTGGCACACTTGATGCCGGGAAGTGGGTGTCATCCACACCATCATCTTCAGGATGCAGCATAACCACTCATCCAAAGCGACCCCTCAACCATGCTTTGCTGCCTAGCTTCGACGATAGGCGCCCGGGGAGACGCCAAAGGAGCGTTTGAATGCCTTACTGAAGGCAGGCACCGAGTCATAACCGCAGCGTCCGGCCACGCGGTCGATGGTCATGCCCGGTTCCTTCAGCCATTGCGCGGCGATCTGCATTCGCCAATTCGCCAAGTATTCGACTGGAGAAGCACCGATCAATGTTGTGAACTTATCGGTGAGTACGGTCTTCGACAATCCGGCACGGGTGCAGAATTCGGCGATCGTCCAGGGATGCCACGGTTCCTGGTGAATCAAGTGGAGCACGGTCGCCAGCCGGCGATCCTGCATTGCCGCGAACACTCCCTGCCGAACCAGATTTGTCTCGATGCAATGGCGCATGACGAGGATGAACAGACTGTCGCATAACCGTGCGGTCACCGAGTCACTGCCGAAACGCGGGCTCGCCGATTCCGCGATAATGAGTTCGATAAGCCGGGCCGATATCTCGCCGGCTTCGGCCCTCCGGATAACGATCTCGGCCGGCAGCGTGCGCCACAGTGGTGACTGCGGCACAGCCAGCTCAATTTCCCCGCAGACAAAGCCGGTCTCGCCTTCACCCAATTTGGTGAGGCGTGTGCCCTCCATGTCTTTGGGTAGATGGGCCGAGCTGTAGGAGAGGAAGTGCTGTGCGGCGTGTGGCATAAACAAGATCAAATCGCCGTCCGCCAATTCCAGCGGCGTCGCCCACGCCGGCGAGTGGACCCAGCCCCGGCCCTTGCTGACGAGATGAAACCAGATGGACTTGTCGGAGTTGTGGTCCATCAGCCATTGCCCGCACACGCCGCCGGCATAGACCAGCTTCGCCCGCAGATTGAGACCGTTCGCCAACGCCGTCAGTGCGTCCAATTTCACCTTCCGAACTTACGGACATGAATTCCGGAATCGCGCACATGGTGCCGCGCGACGGTCTCCATTAACTCAGCATTACTATCACGCAGACATGCAACGCAACCGGCAAGCAAATTCTGCGTCCTTCCCAACAGGGGCTAAGCCAACTTGGAGCCAAGATGATGACTGAGATTGCAAGACTGACGCTGGAGAAAAAGAGCGTCGACAACGCCGAGCCTCGCGCGAAGGCGGTTCTCGAGGGTGTACAAAAGGGTCTCGGATTCATCCCCAATATGTACGCCAACATGGCAAACTCGCCGAGCATGCTCGAAACGTATGGTGCGGGCTATAAAATTTTCCGCGAGGACTCCGGTTTCAAGCCGGCCGAGCAGGAGGTCGTGTTCCTCACGATCAGCCATGAAAACGGCTGCGAATACTGCATGGCTGCACACAGCATGGTTGGCGAGAAGATGTCCGGCGTCCCGGCGGCCGATCTCAATGCGCTGCGCTCGGGCTTGCCGTTGCCGGATGCCAAGTTGCAGGCGCTATCCGTATTCACGCGGATCATGGTGGCGAGCCGCGGCAAGCCGACCAGCCAAAACCTCCAGGCGTTTCTCGCCGCAGGTTTCAGCGAACGGCAGGTGCTCGAAATCATTCTCGCCATCGCCGTGAAGACCATCAGCAACTACTCGAATCACGTCTTTCATATGGACGTCGATCCCGTGTTCGCGGCATATCGCTGGGAAACACCGAAGGCGGCTTAGAGTCAGTCCCTTGAAGCTTGGGGCGCGCGCCGGACGGTGGTACTACCGCTCCGGCACGCGCCTCGTTGCGCATGCCACATAGGCCATGATCAAGCTCTTTAATGATGTTGCGTTGCGCAAACAAGATCTGCGTAACCCGAGGGACGCTCGATGAACAAGCTTACTGGCATTCGCGCCTGCGTCTTCGACGCCTACGGCACGGTATTCGATTTCGCCACTGCCGCAGCGCGCTGCCCGGATATTCCGGAAGAAAGTCGTGCCGGCCTGACGACACTTTGGCGCGACAAGCAGCTTCAATACACTTGGCTGCGGACACTTCAGGGCCGCTATGTTGATTTCTGGCAGGTCACTGGAGACGCGTTGGATTTCGCGCTGGATAGCCTTGCGATTCGAAAGCCGGGTCTACACGAGAGGTTGATGGAGCTCTATCGCACACTCGCCGCCTTCCCGGAGGTCTTCGACGTGCTCCTAGCGCTCCGCCAATCTGGCTTTACCACGGCCATCCTTTCCAACGGATCGCCGGCGATGCTGGAGGCGGCCGTCGCCGGCGCCGGGCTCAGCGGGCTGTTCGATGCCGTGCTCTCGGTCGATGCGGTCGGCGCATTCAAGACTCACCCTAAAGTCTATCAATATGCCTTGGATCAACTCGGAGTGCCTGCCTCCGCCGTATCGTTCCAATCCTCCAATGGCTGGGACGCATATGCGGCCTCAAACTTCGGAATGCGCGTGGTCTGGTGCAACCGCTATGGACAGCAGCGTGAACGGTTGCCGGGATCGCCAGATCATGAAATCCGCACGCTGGCTGAACTGCCTGCACTGCTCCTCCGAAGCTGATCGCGGATCTGCGGGCTGACCAATCAGACCGCTGTTTCTGTAACGGCATTGCTGCTGTCGGTATGCATCTTGCTTGCCGTTGGCTGGTGATCGTTCTTTCCGAGGCTCGCATGTTGAGAATACCACGCCGGTTCAGCCACTTCGTCTATGGCGTCATTCAGTCAGGTCTGACCTGCGCGATTGCGGCGGCGATCGCGAGCTTTCCGTTTTTGGCAAGCGGTACGTTCGCCGCACACTGGCTGCAATCGTGGCTTGTTGCCTGGATCATGATGTTGCCGATTGTTCTGTTCGCTGCTCCCGCCATTCGAAAGCTGACGCATGTGTTGACGCGGGAAGACTGATCGGCAGACGATCCCAGGAAAGTCGCACGAAGCAATCCGTATGGATCCGGCGCGGGGGTCTATGAAGCGAGGTCGAAATAGCCGTGCCATTTCCGCCGAAAACGCGGTGCGTGCCACAACGGAGAAAAACGAAGGAGTTAACTCTCGATCTGCACTCCCTTCCAGAATGCAATTCTGCCGGCAATATTCTGTGCGGCAGGTTTTGGATCTGGATAGTACCAGGCTGCGTTTGGATTTTGTTGGCCGTCTACCACGACGTGGAAATAGCTGGCGACACCTTTCCAGGCACATGTCGTATGGTGATCGCTGGGCGCGAGAAATTCATGTTTGACGTGCCGCGTGGCAAAGTAATGGTTGCCCTCAACGACTTCGGTCTTATCCGCCTCAGCTATTATCTTGCCGTTCCATATCGCTTTAATCATAGATGGTTCCTCAGGTCGCGTTGAACTAACTGACGGTGTCAGTCGTTTCTTTTAATCGTCTCGACAGGCCGTTTCATGAGTTGGATGAGAGGCAGGTAACCTTGATCGGCCAGACGCTTGGCTGCCGTCTGCGCATAACTCGGATTCAATTCGATTCCCAATCCCTCAACCAGTCTGTTCATGTAGTTGAACAGCGCCACGACAGCGACCAAATGGTAGACGGCCGTCTCCTCCCAACCAGCAGCCAACACAGCGTCGGCATCGGCCTTACTGACCCCATTGGCGCGTAGAGTAAGCTTTTTCGCAAAATCCAACACGGGCACCATCTTATGCGGGATTGTGCCCGGATCGCCGTCCAACAGGGCCGCAACCGCTCCAGGCTCGATACCGAGACGCTCTGCGGTTGCCGTGTGCACCCCGTGGCAATAACGACATCCATTCAGTCCGGAGACATATGCGGCAATGAGTTCACGTTCGGCTTCCGTGAAGGGCGATGGGCCGCGAAGCAGGATCTCGTGAAAACTCAGCAGCGGCTCGTTCGTTTCCGGAAACATTCTGAAAACATCCAGAAGGGAAGCGTGGGCGGGCAGTGATGGAAGGTAGGCCATTCGCAATAATCTCCATTGGTAGGTCTCTCGGTGGCAATAAGAGTCGACCAGACCGAAGCTTTCGCAATCTGCAATCGGTCCGATCTTAATTTCCAAACGTTCGGCGGGCTTGCCCACGATGCACGAACGATAGATCCCTATTCTCTGGCCGGACAATCGCAAACGCATCTGCTTGCGTTCGGACGTTATCTCGCCCAGGTAACTTCTGCGCGACGCCAGATCGGCTCTGAGTCACGAGTACGTGCGAGATGTAACTTTCCCAAGAGTGTCGACGCAACTCGACGTGGGCGATGTGCCCATGAAGAAACAAAGAGAGACGTTCCCCTTAAGGCCTCACGTGTGCGAGTCCAGACAAGAGCCATCGGCTGCGATTTTTCTCACAAGACCAGTTTCATAATCATCCACGCCGCTATTGTATCAGCCGAAGCAATCACAAACGCCTACTCCTGTTCAGCCGCCAGCTCCGGCTAACGCTGAAGAATGGCGGCAATCCGATTTCTGGTCACGAGCGCGTGTGCGGCGTAACTTCCGCGTAAGAGCCCGCGAAATCCTATTTGGGCGACGTGCCCGTAAGGAAACACCAGGAGACGTTCGATGAAGAAGCTCGCATTCTTGAGTTCAGCATTCGTATTGACGGTCGGATTGACGATCTTTTCCAGCGCGATGCCGGCCAAGGCGGATGCCAATGCCGCATTCTGTATCAACAACCCCGGGGCGAACGCCGTGACCGGATGCGATTATTACACCCTCGCCCAATGTCAGTCTGCATCCAGGGGCATAGGCGGCTCATGCGTTGCAAATCCATTCGCCGCGCAGGCTCGTCAGCGTAGTCGGACGACGCGTTGATAGGCCCGCGGCAAGACCACAAGCTCGCGGCTGGGTCGTCGGCGGGCATGCGCGCGGATTCTGCCTAAGTTCCGCGCGCAAGCACCTCCATTGTGGCCGGATGGTCCTTCTGCGGACATGTGGCCGAGTTCATATTGTAACGCCCAGAGTCTTCCCGCCAGCCGACGGCGTGCGAATACCAATTGCGAAGATGGTGGGGGAGCGGCAACGGTTGGAGCATGACATGCGTATCCTGCGGTCGCTATTCGTATGGTTCGTTTGTATGCTGGTCTCGTCGCCCGCTTGGGCCGATCCGGCCATTTGGAAGCACGAGGGCTGGTCGAGGACGGATTTCGCCAAGTCCAAGATCAGTTGGGAGGAAGTCCTCTCTGGCGGCGTGCCAAAGGACGGCATTCCTTCGATCGACAATCCGGAGTTCATGCTGGTCGCCGAGATCAAGGATATCGCGCCCACCGAAGCGGTGGTCGGCCTTGAGATCAACG
>JAYSPJ010000087.1:0-2641 GCA_043722155.1 Bradyrhizobium sp. | reverse complement strand
GGCGATTGCCGCGGCAACAATTCGAAGATTTCCTGGACTCAGGTCGAGACCGGCTCGGCCATCACCTGGAAATATCCGAGCTGCATCCTGCGCGGCGACAATTCGCGCGGCGAGTTTTATTCGATCGCGATTTCGAACGGCCATCAGCAGGTCGATTCCGGCACCAAGATGATTCATCTCGGCAAGAACACGACCTCCAGGATCATCTCCAAGGGCATCGCCGCCGGCGTGTCGCAAAACACCTATCGCGGCCTCGTCACCGCCCACCGCAAGGCCACCGGCGCGCGCAATTTCACCGCCTGCGATTCGCTGCTGATCGGCGACAAATGTGGCGCGCACACCGTGCCCTATATCGAGGCGAAGAATTCCTCGGCGCTGTTCGAGCACGAAGCCACCACCTCGAAGATATCAGAGGACGTGCTGTTCTATTGCGTGCAGCGCGGGCTCAGCCAGGAAGAAGCCGTCGGCCTCGTGGTCAACGGTTTTGTCAAAGACGTGCTGCAGCAGCTGCCGATGGAATTTGCGGTCGAGGCGCAGAAACTGATCTCGATCTCGCTCGAGGGATCGGTTGGATAGGACCTCATCCCGCGAGGCCGCGTGAGCGGCCATCTCGCAGGATGAGAGGAAAGATTGTCGGCTACGTCCTTCGAGACGCGCCAGCGGCGCGCCTCAGGACGAGAAAAACGGAAAAACGGAAGAGCATAATGTCACTACTCGAAGTCAGAAACCTGCAGGTCCGTGTCGAGGAGCGTGAGATTCTCCACGGGCTGTCGCTCACCGTGAATCCGGGCGAAGTGCACGCCATCATGGGGCCGAACGGCTCCGGCAAATCGACGCTGTCACATGTGATCGCCGGCAAGCCGGGCTATGAAGTCACCGGCGGCGAGATCCTGTTCAAGGGTGAGAACCTGCTGGAGATGTCGCCCGACCAGCGCTCCTCCAAGGGCGTGTTCCTGGCGTTCCAGTATCCGGTGGAAATTCCAGGCGTGGCCACCATGACCTTCCTGCGCACCGCGCTGAACGCCCAGCGCAAGGCGCGCGGCGAAAGCGAATTTTCCACTCCGGATTTTCTCAAGAAGGTACGCAGCGTCGCGGCGAGCCTGAACATTCCGCAGGACATGCTGCGCCGTGGCGTCAATGTCGGGTTTTCCGGGGGCGAGAAGAAGCGCAACGAGATCCTGCAGATGGCGCTGTTCGAGCCCAGCCTGTGCATTCTCGACGAGATGGATTCCGGCCTCGACATCGACGCGCTGCGGGTCGCCGCCGACGGCGTCAATGCGTTGCGCTCGCCCGACCGCGCCATGGTGGTGATCACGCATTATCAGCGGCTGTTGAATTACATCGTGCCTGATTTCGTCCACGTGATGTCGAAGGGCCGTGTCGTGAAGAGCGGCGGCAAGGAACTGGCGCTGGAGCTGGAAGCTTCCGGCTACGCCCAGTTCGAAGACGCGGCCTGAGCGAGATGCGGATTTTGTGATGAACGTAGTACTGGCCAAGACCGAAACCGTCCACGCCCAGAGCGATATCCTCGCCGTCGCGGGTGACCGGCTGCCCGGCGCAGGCAAGGTCGCAGATACCAGGCGGCAGGCGTTCGAAGCCTGGGAGCGCCTGGGCCTGCCGCACCGGCGGATCGAGGACTGGAAATACACCGATCTGCGCGTGCTGATGCGCGAGGTGCTGCCGCTGGCGGCAGCGCCGGATACCGCGGCGCTGAAGCGCGCGGGCACCGCCCTGGAGCTTTACGCCATCGTGGGCGTCCGCCGGCTGGTGCTGGTGGACGGTGTATTCGCGCCAAAACTGTCCGAGACGGCCGATCTTGAAAAAGGCCTCGGTATCCGCACGCTGCGCGAAGCGCTGGAGGCCGGCGACGCCGCGCTGCAGGCGCAGTTGTTCGCGCCTGAAAATTCCGATGCCATGGTGGCGCTGAACAGCGCGATGATGACCGATGGCGTCATCATCGAGGTCGCGGACGGCGCGCTATTGACGCAGCCGCTGCATATCGTCCATATCGCCAGCGGTGCAGCCCCCGCGGCGATGTTCACGCGCTCCTTGATCCGTGTCGGCAGGCACGCCAGCGCGACCCTGGTGGAAAGCTACATCGGCGCCGAGGGCGCGAAAGCCTATCAGGTTCATGATTCCCTGGTCGTTGCGATCGGCGACGGCGCGCGGCTCGACCATGTGCGCCTGATCGAGGACAGCCGCGAGGCTTTCAATATTTCCTCCGCGGTCGTGACGCTGGGCGCCAACGCGCATTTCAACACGTTCGGAATGAATACCGGTTCGCTGGTCAGCCGCTATCAGGCCGTCATCGCGGTCGCGGGCGAGGGCTCCCGGGTCGAGACCAGCGGCGTCAACCTGCTCAATGGCCGCCAGCACGCCGACACCACGCTGTTTCTCGATCATGCGGTGCCGAACTGCTCGAGCCGCGAGATCTTCCGCGCCGTGGTCGACGACCGCGGCCATTCGGTATTTCAGGGCCGTATCATCGTCCGCCCCAAGGCGCAGAAAACCGACGCCAGGATGATGACGCGGGCGTTGCTGTTGTCCGACGAGGCCGAGGCCGACAACAAGCCGGAGCTGGAAATCTTTGCCGACGACGTCACCTGCGGTCACGGCGCCACCACCGGCGCGCTCGACGACA
>JAYSPJ010000086.1:0-8926 GCA_043722155.1 Bradyrhizobium sp. | reverse complement strand
GCTGCCCGGCGCGCCACCGTCGGTGTTGGGATTGACGCCGGTCCTCAGCTCGCAGCCGGTCATTCGATCCTGAGGTTCGCATCGCGCACCACCTTGCCCCACTTTTCGATCTCCAGCTTGATGCGCGCCCCGAACTCGTCAGGTGTATTGGCTACTCCCTCGAAACCGAGCGCGGCGAGGCGTTCATTGACGTCCGGCCGTGCAACGCTCTTGGCGATCTCGCGAGAAAGCAGATCGACGATCTCTTTCGGCGTTCCCGCCGGCGCAACGATACCGGTAAGCGTATCGGCTTCCTGATCCTTGACGCCCTGTTCGGCGAAGGTCGGCACGTCAGGTATTCCGCCCGCCCGTGCGGTCGCCGCCACGCCCAGCGCGCGCACTTGCCCGGCCTGTATGGCCGAAAGGGAGGACGGCAGCGCCGTGAAGGCGATCGGGGTGTGGCCGCCGACAGTGGCCTGCACGGCCGGCGCTGCGCCCGTGAAGGGGACATGGACCAGGTCGAGTTTGAACGCCAGCCTGAACAGTTCGCCGCCGAGGTGAGGCGTCGAGCCGACGCCGGGGCCGGCAAAACTGTACTTGCCGGGATTATCGCGGATCAGCTGCACCAGCTCCGGCAGCGTCCGGGCCGGCACCGACGGGTTGACCACCACGACGTTCGGAGAAACCGCGACGAGTGAAACGGCCGTGAAATCCTTCACCGGATCGTAGGGCACCTTGGCGTAGAGACTGGGGTTGACCACGAAGCCGGTGCTGATCGCCATGATGGTGTAGCCGTCGGGGGTGACGCGCGCGACCTGACCGGCCGCGGTGTTGCCGCCCGCCCCGCCAATGTTCTCGACAAAGAACTGCTGGCCGAGACTGTCAGAAAGTCGCTGCGCCACGATGCGCGCGATGACGTCGGTCGGCCCGCCTGGAGGGAACCCGACCACCACGCGCACCGCCCGGTTCGGATAGCCCTGCGCCAAGGATGACGTTACGCCTGACAGCAACAACGCAGCTGCGAAAAATGTGCGCAAAACCGACGCCATGACGCTCTCCCCCGATATATGTTCTCGTTGGCGCCATCATCGGCGAGGGCGCCGTCCAGAACAAGAGCAAAGCGATCTGGCAGGCAGCCGCTACTTCTTCAGCAGCGGTTTGATGGCTTCTTCCAGCTCCTCGAACGACATGGCGCCTTTGAGCCTTTCGCCATTGATGAAAAACGTCGGGGTCGAATCCACCTTGATGATCTCATGGGCAAACCTCTGGTCGGCGGCGATCTTGTCGAGCAGGATCTGATCCTTCCCGCAGGTCTCGACAGCCTGTTCGCTCATCCCGGCCTGCTTGCCGATCAGCCTCAAGGTATTGTTGGTCTGCTCCATCAGCTGCTGCTGTTGCTGAAACAGCAGCTGGACTGTGCCGAAAAATTTCTCGGCATCGCCGTTGGCGACGCAGCGCGCCAGCATCGATGCTGCCGCGGCCTTGATGTCGAGCGGGAATTCCCGGAACACGAAACGCACCTTGCCGGTATCGATATATTTCGCGCGCAGCATCGGAAAGACGTTCTCGCCGAACGCCGCGCAATGCGGGCAACTCATCGACGAATATTCGGTGATCGTCACCGGCGCGTCTGCGGGACCGAGCGCCATGTCCGGCAACGATACCGACTTTGCCACCAGCGCGGCGGTGGCGTGCTGCGCCGTGGCGCCGCCGATCGGATGCAGCGACATCAGCCCGAGCAGAGCGGCAAACCCGGCCCGCGTCAGCGCGGTGGTGAAGACGCGGTGGATGACGATCAACCGACAGCTCCCGTGCAATTCAGGTCCTTGTCGTGCCGAGAATGCTGGCAACGGTCTTCGCCGTGATCGCAAGCCGCTCGGAGGTGCTTTGGGCTCGCAGCCGTTCCCTGGCGCGTTCTTCGATCAACAGGTCGATAAACGCCAGCCGCGTGGGCTCGTCGACCGCTTCGGCCAGCAGGTTCCGATAGCGGTGGTAGTCAAATCCGTCGTCCTGCTTGCTCATCCGACGCCCCCGCACACTTTTTCCGATCAAAACTGTTTATCAAGCCGCGGAGCCGCGCAATAGCCTGTTGCGAGCATGCCTCCCGTGCGGCGTTTCGCCATCGCCGCCGTCGGCTATCGGAACGGCAGGCGGCGAGGGAGCTATTTGGGGTGCGCGGTCTTCGGCATGGCGGCCTCCTGGGCGCGCGCGGCCATCCATGCATCGTATTCGGGCGTGCCGCGCCGCGGCGGCACTCCGGGAGGCTCGCCGCCCACCCAGTGCGGCATGTCCGCCAGCCGTTCCCCCGCGGTCTTGCCGGCACAGGACGACAGTATGATGCAAGCAAGGCACAGGAAAGCGCATTTGAGCATTGGCGCGAATCGATTCATCCCGGGGGGATGCCACGCCATTGTGGCGATCGCGACGCGCAATCAAGGCTGGGATGGGACGACAAGGGTTCCGGTAAGATTTTCATTGACCAGGAATATTTGTTAACCGCCTGCGACTACCGTTTGAGCAATCGCGGATATCGTAACTCATACCGCGAGAACTAACGAAACCCGCCGTACTCAACCGGCGGGTTTCTTCGTGAGAAAGGTTGCCGATGTCGCTATCCTCAGCAAAGAATTATGCGCTTCGCGCTGCTCGTTCGCAGGACGAAAAAGAAGCAGTTGATCTGCTATCGAAGGCGATCCTGGAACTTGCGGCCTCGATCGAGGACACCGACTCAAAAGTGAAGCGGCTCAACAAATCACACGGTTGACAGACGATCCCGCCGACGGGAGCATTCATTTTTACCGGGGCGCGCGATAGCGCCCGGTGTCGGTCGGGGCACCGGTGATTTTCGTTTTTGAGAATTCGCAATTCGGGCACTTGAATACATGTTTCTCCGCACCGTTTGGGTGCGCCTCCCTGCTTGCAAGCTCCATTCGTGTTCGACACATGGCGCAGCGAGGGGGCTTGGTCGTCTCGAGGGACAACGCTGGAGGTTTGTCGGAAGACGGCATCGCTGACCCCAGTGAAGAGCGATGCCCGTTATAGGCCTCTTTGAGGCAGTGCAAAGCGATCGCCGGGCGTCGGGTATATGGCGGAAGGGGTGGGATTCGAACCCACGGTACCCTTGCAGGCACTCCGGTTTTCAAGACCGGTGCCTTAAACCGCTCGGCCACCCTTCCGTCTTTGGAGTTCAGCGACTTAGCAGGGGGGCGGGTCCGGGGAAAGCGTCAATTGCCGGTTACAGGCGAGCGCAGGGCGCCGAATGCTCGCCAACCGCGGCCGCTCCCAAGCCTAAATCCTCGGACGTGGCGACAGGGCCCGCCGCCGGACTAGGCGAACGCGAAAGCGAGCAAGCTCGAGCACAGCAGCACGAAACCGGCTGCAGTCAATGCGAGGAAGCTGTCGGACACCAAGTCATGATTACGCATGTTACACCTGCCACTCTCCAAGCTCGTCCGAATTCGTTAAAACTTTCGGAATCGGCTCGTCTGAAAGAGGTGGTCGTCGTCGAGGTCAAGCCCTCGAACGAAAACCCTCAAATGCATGGGCAAGAAAAATACCGGCGCTAAACAGACCCAAAAATGCTGTAACCGTCTCAATCATCGCAAAATCCTTCGCGCCCCCGGCACGAACACAACGCCATGCCACCGCGCACAGTCAAAAGGATTCCACGCCGGCACCGAAGATCCGGCCGGAGTGATGCATCGGCACCACAGTTTCGCCCGGGGGGAAGGAACCGGCGCATGGGGCGGACTTTGCAATGCGGCAGCGCGCCGGTCGGCGATGATGGCGTAACACCGCAACCATTGATTCACCACGCTGCTGCTCTCCCCATTTCCGCCGTGTTCGGGATGCGGTATCTTCGCTGCTTGGTGCGGAGGTGGGCCGCATCGGGGCGTATAACCGGCATGCACCGCCAAGTAGGCGCGCGGCCGGCGGAATGGTAATTGGGGCGGATGGGGATTCGACAGTCAGATCAGGCGGCACGGATGGCGCGAGGCGCGCTCGCCGTGGCCGCTTGTCTCGTTCTCGCCAACTGCGCCTCATCGGGCAAGTTCGCCAGCCGGGTCGATCCCAAATATGGCGTTTCCTCCAGTCCCCGGGTGGTCGCGATGGGCGACCCCGTGCCGAAGGGCGGGGGCACCTACCGAGTCGGCAAGCCCTATACCGTCGCCGGCCGGGTCTATGTGCCGGAGGATGATCCGAACTATCGTGCCGAGGGCATGGCCTCCTGGTACGGCGACGATTTCCACGGCCGGCTGACCGCCAATGGCGAGGTGTTCGACATGGCCTCGCTGACCGCCGCCCATCCGACGCTGCCCATTCCCAGCTATGCGCGGGTGACCAACCTCTCCAACGGCAAATCGCTGATCGTCCGCGTCAACGATCGGGGCCCATACCACGGCAACCGGTTGATAGATGTCTCGAACAAAGCGGCCGAATTACTTGATTTCAAAAGCAATGGTGTTGCCCGCGTACGTGTCGAGTATGTCGCCCGGGCGCCGCTTGAGGGTTCCGACGACCGTCAGCTGGTAGCGACATTGCGCACCGGCGTGCCGGCGCCATCGCCGTCACTGGTCCGGGTGGCTTCAGCCCGTCCGTTCATTCCGGAGGCATCGGCCCGCGCGATCCGCGGCGAGGTTCCGATGCCGGAGGGCAGGCCCTACAGCCTCGGCAATACCTCCCAGGATATGGCTTCCATCAACGCGACATCCGAAATGTCCGCCTCCAGCCGTGCCCGACCATCCGGACGCTATGTCGAGAATGCCCGCGCCGTGTCCTATGAAAATGACGCGCGTTATACCCCCGGCGTCAGGCCGGTTAGCGCCTATGCGCCGGTCGATCCGCGCGGCCCCAGTGAATTGCTGAGCGGACGCGGGCTCTATTGAGAGTCTCGGCTAACCCGCATTCATTTTGAGAAAAGCGATCAAGGCCGCGTTGACCTCGCCGGCACGTTCCTGCTGGATCCAGTGGCCGGCGCCCTCGATGATGAGCTTTTGACGCAATCCCGGCAGAACCCGCTCCATGTCGGCCACCCGCTTGGCGCCGATCAGGCCGGTGATGACGGAATCCCTCGATCCCGCAATGAACAGCGACGGCTGATGGATTTGCGCGCCCTGCCACGGCGCGGTCAGTTCCCAGTTGCGGTCGATGTTGCGGTACCAGTTCAGTCCGCCGCGGAAGCCGGATTGCCGATAGGCCTCGCTGAAGTAAGCGAGGTCGGCTTCGCTGAGCCAATCCGGCAATGGCAAGTCGGCGCGCGGATGGCCGAGAAATCCCTTGCCGTCCTCGACGAACATCGAAGCCGCCGGATCGGAAAATCCGCGTCCCAGCAGGGTTCGCATCGACAGACTGACATCGCGCTCGAATTCGGCTTCGGCGACGCCGGGCGTCTGGAAGTACTGCCAGTAGAAATTGGTGATGCCGCTCTCGCGCAAGGTATCGAGCGGCCGGCCCCGCCCCCGGAACGGCGGCGGCACACTCAGACCGGCAACGGCGGTGAAAATATCGGGCCGGAACAGCGCCGCATGCCAGGCGACCGGGGCGCCCCAGTCATGGCCGATGATGACAGCCCGCTTTTCGCCGAGCGCCTCCACCAGCGCGACCATATCGCCGACATTGTCGAAAATGCTGTAGGCGCCGATATCGGCGGGCGCGCTGGTTTTGCCGAAACCGCGTATATCCGGGGCTGCGACCCGGAAGCCCGCAGCCGCGATCGCCGGAATCTGGTGCCGCCAGGAATAGGATAATTCCGGCCAGCCGTGGCACAGCGCGACCAGCGGACCTTCGCCCTGTTCGCGCAGAAAGACATCGATGCCATTGGCGGAAATTGTGCGTGTGGATGGCATCGCTTTTCCGCCTTGTTTCGGGGATTTGGTTGAGCAAATCGCAGGGCACCACGATAAGGTCGTTTGATCGGCACCGCAATCCGACCGGCGCCGCGGCATCCGGCAAAACCCGTGTTGTTTGCGGTACTTCCAACTGGTAGAACGCCGGCTTCAAGGCATCCCCGATGGCAGTCGAAATATCATCCTCCGGCAAATCCGGCTCCGCGACAGGACGCCGGTGGCGCAGCCTGCTGGCGGCGCTTGTCGCCATCGCGGTCGGGTGGGGCGGGGTGGTCCTTGCCGCCAACAACAGCGTGCAGGGCGCCAAGAAGGAGGTCGAGGGCGGCTTCGATGGCGATGCACCGACCGCGATCCTGATCGAGGCCTCCAGCGGCAGCGTATTGTTCGAGAAGAACGCCGACGAATTGCGCGCCCCCTCCAGCATGATGAAGCTGATGACCGCCGAGGTGGTCTTCAACGCCATCAAGAAGGGCGAGGTCAAGCTCACCGACGAATATCGCGTCAGTGAAAATGCCTGGCGCAAGGGCGGCGCGCCGTCGGGCGGCTCGACGATGTTTGCGGCGATTCACAGCAAGATACCGGTAGACGACCTGCTGCGCGGGGCCATCATCCAGAGCGGCAACGACGCCTGCATGATCCTGGCCGAGGCCATGGCCGGCAATGAGCGTACGTTTGCCACCGAGATGATGACCAAGCGCGCGCGGGAGCTTGGTCTGACGAAGTCAACCTTCGGCAATTCGAACGGGCTGCCCGATCCCGCCAACAAGATGACGGTGCGCGAACTCGCCAGACTCGCCCGTCACATCATCCGGACCTATCCCGATTTCTATAAACTGTTCGGCGAGCGCGAATACACCTGGAACAAGATCCGGCAGCAGAATCGCAATCCGCTGTTGAATTCGCTCGAAGGCGCCGACGGACTGAAGACCGGACATACCAAGGACGGCGGCTACGGTCTGGTCGGCTCGGCCGTGCAGAACGGCCTGAGGCTGATCGTCGTGGTCAACGGCCTCGAGGATCCCGACGATCGCGCCCTCGAAGCCAAGAAGATGCTGGAATGGGGATTTCGCAACTTCGAAGCCCGTACGCTGTTCGCAGCCCGGCAGCCGGTCGGCTACGCCAAGGTGTTTGGCGGCGAGAGCCGCTCGGTGAAGCTCACCAGTTCCGAACCGATCAAGGTGATGGTGCAGAAAAACGGCACCGATAAATTGATCGCGCGTGTCGTTTATGACGGTCCGGTGCGGGCGCCGGTCGAGTCCGGCCAGCGGGTAGGGTTCGTCAAGGTCTGGCGCGGCGCCAACCTCGCAATGGAAGCGCCGGTTTATGCGGCCGAACCCGTCGCTCAGGGATCGACGATGCGGCGGGCAATCGATGGGGCGAGCGAACTCGTGATCGGAATGTTTCGCGCCGGCGCCGAGAAACTCTGACGATGGCCGAGGCAGCGGTCAAACGAGTTCCCGGGCGCGGACGATTCATCTCCTTTGAGGGCGGCGAGGGATCGGGCAAGTCCACCCAGATCAAGACGCTGGCCGAACGTCTCAACGCGGCCGGTTTGCGCACCATCGTCACCCGTGAGCCCGGTGGGTCGCCTGGCGCCGAGATCATCCGGCATCTGGTGCTGTCCGGCATGGGCAAGCTGCTCGGCCCCGACGCCGAAACGCTGTTGTTTGCGGCCGCGCGCGACGACCATGTGCGCACGGTGATCGAGCCCGCCCTCGCCAAGGGCATATGGGTGCTGTGCGACCGGTTTTCGGACTCGACACGCGCCTATCAGGGCAAGCTGGGACAGGTCGCTCCGGCCTTTCTCGACGCGATGCAGCGAGTCACGATCGGCAACCTCAAGCCCGATTTGACGTTCATTCTCGATGTTCCCGTAGAGGTCGGCATGAAGCGCGCGGCGATCAGGCGCGGCACCGGCGCGCCTGACCGGTTCGAAGCGGAAGACCTCAAATTTCATCAGGATCTGCGCGAGGCGTACCGGCAGATTGCCGCGGACGAACCGCGGCGCTGCGTGCTGATCGACGCCAATGCCGACACGGCTGCCGTCGCAGCCAGCGTGTGGGCCGCCTTGCGCGACCGTTTCTTCAAAGTCGACGTCGACAGCGCGGCTAATCTCGCATGAGCGCCCGTAAGGTTGAGCAGGACATTGCGGCGCCTCATCCGCGCGAAACCACCGCCTGGTTCGGCCATCGCGGTGCCGAGATGGCACTGCTCGACGCCTATCGCGGCGGGCGAATTCCGCATGCCTGGCTGATCGGCGGCGCGCAGGGCATCGGCAAGGCGACGCTGGCCTACCGAATGGCGCGGTTCGTGCTCGCCCATCGCAATCCGCTGGCCGCCGAGGTGCAGCGCGCCGGCACGCTTCAGGTCGAGCCCACGAACCCGGTCGCGCGCCACGTCGCGGCCGGCGCCCATGGCGGCCTGCTCACGCTGGAGCGCACCCTCAACGACAAGGGCGTGATGCGCACGGTGATCACCGTCGACGAGACCCGGGAGACGATCGGGTTTTTCGGCTCGACCGCGGCGGTGGAGGGCTGGCGGGTCTGCATCGTCGATACCGTCGACGAACTCAATCCCAATGCCGCCAACGCGCTGTTGAAGATTCTCGAGGAGCCGCCGCAGCAATCGCTGTTCCTTCTGGTCAGCCACGCTCCCGCGCGGGTGCTGCCGACGATCCAGTCGCGCTGCCGCAAATTGCGAATGCGGACGCTCGCCACCTCCGACGTCATCGCCGCCGCCGCGGCGGCCACAGGCATCGCCATCGACGATCCCGCGCTCACAGCGGCGGCGGAAGCGGCGGAGGGCAGCGTGGCGCGCGCGCTGACGCTGCTCGGCGGCGACGCCCTGAAACTTCATCAACGCACCGCGGCGCTGCTGGCGACCCTGCCGCGGGTCGATCCGCGCGAGCTGCATGCGCTCGGCGACGCGCTCGGCGGCAGCGACCGGGTGGCGCTGGCGGCGTTCATCGACAGCGTCGAGCGCTGGGTCAGCGCGCGCCTGCGTGCCGACGACGCCAATGCCAACGCCAATCTTCCCCGCCTTGCACGGCTGGCGGAGGTGTGGGAAAAGATCAACCGCGCCGCGCGCGACACCGAATCCTA
>JAYSPJ010000085.1:0-16528 GCA_043722155.1 Bradyrhizobium sp. | reverse complement strand
GTCGACGAGGTGCTGGAACTGGTCGGTCTCACGGAATACGCCGACCGGCCGGTGGTGGCGCTGTCGGGCGGCCAGATGCAGCGCGTCGCGCTGGCGCGCAGCATCGTGTACCGGCCGCAGCTGTTGCTGCTCGACGAGCCGCTGTCGAACCTCGATGCGAAATTGCGGCTGCGGCTGCGCGACGATCTCCGCATCATCCTCAAGCAGACCGGCATGACCGCGCTCTACGTCACCCACGACCAGGCCGAGGCGGTCGTGCTCGGCGACCGCATCGGGGTGATGCGCGACGGCAAGCTGCTGCAGATCGGCACGCCGGACCAGATCTACAACCGGCCGGCCGATCTGTTCGTCGCCAATTTTACCGGCGCCACCAACGAACTCACCGGCACGCTGGTCGGGCGCAGCGGCGAATTCGGCGTGATCGACTTCGGCGGTGGGCATAGCGGCGAGGCGGCGTTGCTGCAGGCGCTCGATCCCGGCGACAAGGTGCGCATCGCGTTGCGGCCGGAGACCATCGGGCTCGGCAGCCGCGACGGCGTCAACCAGTTTCCGGCCCGGGTGGTCGATCGTCGCTATCAGGGCACCCAGACCGTCTACGACGTCGATCTGTTCGGCCGGCGGCTGGAGGCCCTCGAACTCGGCACCGCCGCCCGTCACCAGGTCGGCGTCGAGACGACGGTGTCGCTGCCGCGTGAGGGCTGCTGGGCCTATCGGGATACGGGGCCGTCGAATTACGAATAGCGAACCGTCACGCAATGACGAAGAAAGAGCCTACGCGCTCGGCCCGAGCCCGAGGCTCGCGTAGATGCGCCGCGCATAGGCGCCGAACTCGTCCGTGGTCTTGATCGGCAGCGCGCGCGGGAGCGGCAGGTCGATCGGGAAATATTCCGCCATTCGCGCCGGGCCGGCGGTGAGCACGGCGCAATGCGAGGCGAGGAATACCGCCTCCTGGATGCTGTGCGTGACGAAGATGATGGTCTTGCCGCTCTCGCGCCAGATCCGCAGCATCTCGATGTTCATCTGCTCGCGGGTCAGGGCGTCGAGCGCGCCGAACGGTTCATCCATCAGGATCAACTTCGGGTCATGGATGAAGGCGCGCGCGATCGCCGTGCGCTGCTGCATGCCGCCGGACAATTGCTGCGGATACTTGTCCTCGTAGCCGGCAAGCCCGACGAGGTTGAGCAGGTCGCGCGCCCGCGCCCGGGCGGCTTTCATCGGCAGGCCGACGATTTCCGCCGGCAGCAACACGTTGTCGAGAATGGTTCGCCATTTCAAGAGCAGCGCCTGCTGAAACACCATGCCGATGTCGCGGGCGGGATCGAACGGGGTTTGCGCATTGCCGATCTCGATGGTGCCGCCATCGGCGTCGTGCAGCCCGGCCAGTATCTTCAGCACGGTGGTCTTGCCGCAGCCGGACGGGCCGACCAGCGAGATCAGCTCGCCTTCCGCCACATCCATGGTGACGTCGGAGACGGCGAGGAACTCCACGCCTTTCGAGCGGTAGACCTTGCGGACGTTACGCAGCCGAATGAAGGGCTCCGCCGTCATGTCAGCCATTTCTGCAAGTGGGCGGCGACGAAACCGTCGTCGGAAAGGTCGGCGTGCTCGTTGCAGACGCGGTCGATCTCCTGCAACTGGCCGGGGCTGAGGCCTTCGGCCGGATCGAGGCACCAGATGCCGTCCAGCAATCCCTGCCGCCGCAGAACTTCGTGGCAGCCGGCGATGCAGCCGTGAAAATTATTGGCGACGTCGAAGAAGGCGCTGTTGCAGTCGGTGACGCGGGCATCCAGCGCCAGGAGATCCGATGGCACCGTGTCCTTGCCCCGCGCGGCGCGGCACATCTCGAATTGTTCGATGGCGCTGGCGGTCCATACCGACCAGTGGCCGAGCAGGCCGCCACGAAAATAGGCCCTGACGGTAACCCCCTTGTCGCGCAGATCGAACGGCAGCGTGAGATCGAGCAGGATGTGATCGTCATTGCCCGTATAGAGCGCGACGCGGTCGAGCGCGCCGGCGGCGCAGACCCCGCGCAGCACGTCGAGCGTGCGGTAGCGGTTGAACGGCGCGATCTTGATGGCGATGACGTTGTCGATGCCGGCAAAGCGCCGCCAGAAATCGGCGCTCAGGATCACGCCGCCGACCGCCGGCTGCAGATAGAAGCCGACCAGCGGAATCTCGCGCGCCACCGCCTCGCAATGGGCGATGATGTCGTCTTCGGAAGCCGATTGCATCGCGGCGAGGCTGAGCAGCCCGGCGTGATAACCGATGCCGCGTGCTGTGTTCGCTTCAGCGATCGCCTGCCGGGTCGGACCGGCGAGGCCCGCGATCAGTGCCAGCGGCCGCCTGGTCCACGCCGCCGCCGTCTCCGCGGCCAGTTCCAGCACAGGCGTGTAGAGGCCGACCTCGCGGATGGCGAACTGCGTGGTATGGACGCCGACCGCAAGACCGCCGGCGCCGGCGTCGATGTAATAGCGCGTCAGCGCGCGCTGATGGACCGTGTCGAGTTTGCTGCCGGCGTTGAGCGCGAGCGGATGCGCCGGGATCACCGTACCGTCGGCAATCAGGCGCCGCACCTCGGAGTTCATCTGGCTATGATGCATGGCGCGGGTCCTCATCCAAATTCCGGGCCGGCGACGGCGAACGGCGATTCTGCGGATTTGGCGGTGGCGCGGCCGAACCGCATGCGCTGAAACGGCCGCTCGATTTTCCACCCCGAGCCGGTCAGGCCTTGCAGAAACCCTTGCTGGGTGCTGACGGCATCGATCAGCAGGGAGCCGGTCCCGGATCGAACGATCGCGTCGACCATGGCCAACGCGCGATCCGCACTATCCGCATACAGCGGGCCGATATGCCCTGCGGTGCGGCCGGCGCGGACCAGCGCAACCGCACCGCCGTTCGACAGCAGCCGGGAACCGGGGCGCCCGGCAAATTCCGCCAGCACCGCGCTGCGATCGAATCCCATCGCGCCGAGATCGCGCGCGATCAATTGTGCGAGATCGCCTGATGGCAACAGGGCAGGCGCGTCAGCTCCTAGAGGTGTCGCATGCTCCAGACGCAGCCGCCGCAGCTGCAGCGTCGGCATGAAACCGAGCGGACCGTAAACCCCGGCGCCGGCCGGGGTGGCGTCGAGCCAGCAGGTCAGGCCTTGCTTGGTCGCGACATTGAGACAGGTATCGACCAGTTTGGTCGCAAGGCCGCGGCGGCGCCAGTTTTCGGTAACCAGCACCATGCTGATCCAGGCGTTGCCGGCGGAGTAGGGCAGCAGCGCCGCGGTCGCGACGAGCTGGCCGCCCCTGGCGCGCACGCCGAACACGGTTCCCTGCTTCAAGAAGAAGCGCCAGTCGGCTTCGTTCTGATTCCAGTGGGTTTCCGTCGACAGTACCAGCCCGTCGGGTGCGTCGTCGGGACCGAGCCGAACGATGGGGAGGTGCTCAATAGCGTCCATCGCGCACCTCATATTTGGTGGGCTTGCCGAGGCTCGGCATCGCGCGCGCCACCCAGTCCGCGGTCCAGGCGATCAATTGCCCGGTATCGACGATCGGCAGGCCGAACAATTTCGTGGCCTGTGACGTGTCGGTCAGCCAGGCCGTCGGCTGTTCGGTGCCGACGATGACGGGAGCGCGCCCGAGCCGCGTGCCGAGTTTCGCCGCGAGATCGCGCACGCGCAGGATTTCGTGACCGCTGACGTTGATCGGCGAGGTCGGCGTGTCGCAATGCGCGAGACAGCGCAGCGCCTGTGCCGCGGCATCGCCCTGCCAGATGAAATTGACATGGCCGAGGCTGACGTCGATCGGCTTGCCCTGCAGGATCCCGGTCGCGATGTCGTGCAGCACGCCGTATCGCATGTCGATCGCGTAGTTCAGCCGGAACAGGCGGCCTGGCGTCGAGAACCGGCGCGAGAAATATTCGAACATGCGTTCGCGCCCGACGCAGGATTGCGCGTATTCGCCGGGCGGATTCGGCGAAAGGCTCTCGTCGGCGCCCCTGCCGTCGACCGGCACGAACGGATAGACGCAGCCGGTCGAGAACGCCACGATCCGCGAGTTCGGAAAGGCCTGCGCGACGATGGCGGGGACGTGGGCGTTCATCGCCCAGGTCAGCGACAGATCGCCCTCCGCGCCGAACTTGCGTCCGGCCATGAAGACGATGTTTTGCGCTTTTGGCAGCGCCCTGACGGCGGCCTCATCGAGCAGGTCGCAGTTGAGCGTCTCGATGCCGCGGGCATCGAGCCAGGCCTTCACGCCCGGATCGCTGAAGCGCGCCACGCCGACCACGCGGCGGCCGGGCGAGGCCGCCTTTGCCAATCCTGCGAGCGTCGGGCCCATCTTGCCAGCGACGCCGAGCACCATGATGTCGCCGTCGACCTTGGCAAGGTCGTCGATCAGCGCCTGGCTCGGCCGGCACAGCAACTCGTCAAGGGCAGCGATATCGAGAATCGTTTCCGGCAGACTGTCGCGCGTCAGCAGCATGTTTCTTCCCTGATCCGTCTCATTGCAGCCGGACGTCCTTGACCACGAACAGCCGTTCGAGGCCCAGCACGAAGCCGTAAAGCGTCACCCCGAGCAAAGTCAAAAGCACGACCGCCATCACCATGGCCGGAGTGTCGAGCGAGGACTGTACCTGAATCATCAGGTAGCCGAGCCCGCGCTCGGAGGCGATGAACTCGCCGACGATGGCGCCGGCGACCGCGAGAATGGCGCCGACCTTCATGCCGGAGAACACGTAAGGCAACGCGCCGGGCAGCTGGATCTTGCGAAACAGCGTCCAGCGCGATCCGCGCAGCGATTTCACGAGGTCCAGCAGGTCCGGTTCGACTTCGCTCAGGCCCCGCGCGGTCGTCAGCAGGATCGGGAAAAAGCAGATGCTGAACGCGATCAGGATGTTCGGAAAGATGCCGTAGCTGAACCAGACGATGAACAGCGGACCCAGCGCCACCTTCGGGATCATGTTCAGCGTCACGAACAGCGGCAGCAGCAGCAGGCTCAGCAGCGGCGACCAGCAGAACAGCACCGCCAGCGTGACGCCGACGAAGGCGCCGAGCGCGAAGCCGCCGAGGATTTCGGCCGCGGTCACCGCGAGGTTGGAAAGCCAGGCATATTTAGCCGATGTCAGCGTCGCCAGGGTGGCCAGCGGCGAGGGCAGCACGAATTTCGGCACCTGAAAGGCGTCGACCAGCACCTGCCACAGCACGATCACGACGAGGTGCACGATCAGGATGATCGCAACCGTGCGGGCCGATCGCATTCCGTCGCTGGACACTGCGTGCTCCTTTGGCGTTCCGCCGGGCGGGAAAACGGTTCGGACGGACCCTATCGTGGCGCCATCCAGCTTTCAACCACCTGGTTGATTAAATCGTCGGATCTATTCAAGTCGTCATTGCGAGCGAAGCGAAGCAATCCAGCTTTCCTTCGGAAGTTGGATTGCTTCGTCGCAAGGGCTCCTCGCAATGACGGCAGCTGGCAGAGTCGGCCTTCACGGCCGCAACGACTGCATCACGAGGTCGACGACGTGCTTGCGGCGGGCGCGCCGCTCGGACGGGCTGCTGAGGTCCTTGCCGAAGATCGCCGACAGCGTCGGCGTATTGGAAAAGAAGAAATAGCTGAGGCCGGCGATCGAGATGTAGAGGTGCACCGCATTGATCCCCTTGCGGAAAACCCTCGACCGCACGCCGTCGGCCAGGATGTGGGAGACCATGCTGACCAGCGGCGAATGCATCGCCTCGAGCTTCCGGGAACCGCGCACGTGGCGCGCGCCGTTGCGGTTTTCGTCGTTGAGCAGCAGGATGAAGTCGGAATGCGCGGCGAGGTGATCGAACGAACTCTCGATCAGCTTCTTGATCGCCCGCTCGGGCGGCAGTCCCTCGAGATTGAGCTTGCGCTCCTGGGTCCGGATTTCCTCGTAGACCCATTCGAGCACGGTGAGGTAGAGCGCGTCCTTGTCGCCGAAATAGTGATACACCAGTTGCTTGTTGACGCCGGCCCGCGCGGCGATTTCATCGACCCGCGCGCCGGCAAGGCCGTTTTGCGCAAATTCGCGCCGCGCCGCTACCAGCAGCTTGCTGCGCGTCGCGACCGGATCGCGTCGCTGGGTTTTCTTGGTGCTGGATCGTCGTTCAGGCATTTCCAACCAAACAGTTGACAATTCGGTGCGTCCCTTGTTGCATTGGTAAACGCACCGGCGCGCGACGACAAGCGCCGTCGTACCGGCCGGTCGGGCGGCGCAAACGAGGAGAGTTGCCATGAAAAGTCTGGGGATTGCGGGATTGGCGCTCGCGCTGCTGACGCCGAGCTTGCCTTCCGAAGCCGCCGAGTCCGTCAACCTGATCCTGAACTGGACGCCGACCGCGGACCATTCGCCATTTTACTACGCCAAGGCGCAGGGCTGGTACGAGAAGGCCGGCATCGATCTCACCATCGAGGTCGGCAAGGGCTCCGGCGTCTCTTCGCTGAAGGTCGGCTCCGGCGGTTCGCCGTTCGGCATCGCCGATCTCGCCACCACGCTGGTGGCGCGCAGCAAGGGCGCCGACGTCGTGGCGCTGATGAGCATCTATGCCAATACCGGCCAGACCTTCTACTGGCTGAAGAGCCATGGCGTTAACGGCGCCAAGGATTTTCCCGGCCACAAGATCGGCAACCCGCCGGGCGACGCCTCGCGGGTGATGTGGCCGGCCTTCGCCAAGGCGGCGGGGATCGCGCCCGACGCCGTGAGTTTTGTCAATGTCGGCCCGACCGCCAAGATCGCGGCGCTGAAGAGCCATACCGTCGATATCATCAGCGATTTCTACAACGAGCACGACCTGAAGGTCATCGAGTTCGGCAGCGACCTCGGCTTCGTCAACTGGAAGGACATCGGGCTCAACCCCTACGGCAATTCCTTGATCGTCAACGGGGCGTTTCTGCAGAAGAATCCGAAGCTGGCGGAGGATTTCGTCAAGATCAGCCAGAAGGCGTTTGCCGCCTGCGTCGCCGATGTCGCCCCCTGCCTGAAGGCGCTGCTCGACCAGGCCTCGGGCCTCGACAAGGAAAACCAGCAGCGCCAGTGGGAGCGCATCAAGTTCCTGATGACCGACGACTTCACCACGACCAAGGCGCTGGGCTGGATCGATCCCGGCCGGATGCAGAAGGACTACGAACTGGTGCAGACCTATCTCGGCATGGAAAAGCCGTTCGCCGTGGAAACCGCGTTTACGACAAAATTGCTCGACCCCTCCGTCAAGATGGATGCGAGCAAGGTCAAGAAGTAGGGTAAGGGACGACGAGCTCTCTCACATCGTCATTGCGAGGAGCGCAGCGACGAAGCAATCCAGCTTTCTTGCTGTCTCCCAAAGCTGGATTGCTTCGCTGCGCTCGCAATGACGCGTGTTTGTGGATCGAGCACGGCGTCATCCTGAGGTGCGAGCCGTGCGGTGCACTTGCACCGTAGGGCGAGCCTCGAAGGATGAGAAGTTACGGCTCTGATCCATCCTTCGAGGCGCGCAAGAGCGCGCACCTCAGGATGACGGCCGTGGTCTGTAGTCTTTTACTGCGGCTTCATCCCGGACTCCTTGACCACAGCCGTCAGCTTGTCGTGGTCCGCTTTCATCAACGCCGCGAGTTCTTGCAGCGACATCGGCTTGCCCGGAATATCGGCGACCGACAGCTGGCGTTGCACGTCGGGATTGGTCAGCGCCTTGTTGATGGCTTGGTTGATCTTTTCGGCCAACGGCTCCGGCGTCGCCGAGGGCACATAGATGCCGTACCAGGAGACGTAGGAGGCGCCGGGGTAGCCGGCCTCGGCGATGGTCGGCACGTCGGGCAGGTCGGCGATGCGCTTTTCCGTGAACACCGCGAGCGGCTTGATCGTGCCTTGCTTGATATGCGGCAATGCCAGCGCCAGTGACACAATTTCAAAATGCATCAGGTTGGTGATCAGATCGATCAGTGCCGGCGGCTGGCCCTTGTAGCCGACATTGGTCAGCTTGACACCGGCGGTCTGGAACAGTTTCTGCGCGGTCAGATCGATCGACGAGCCGGTGCCGGGATTGCCGAAATTGTAGTGGCCGGGTTTGCTCCGTGCCAGATCGATGAATTCATCGAGCGTCCTGGCCGGCATCGAGGCGTTCACGACCGCCACGCTCTGGTTCCAGATCGCGAGCGCGACGCATTTGAATCCCTGCATCGGGTCCCAGCCGGCGTCCTTGTACAGAGTGGGGTTGACCAGTATCGCCGGTCCGGTGACCAGCCAAGTGTAGCCGTCGGGATCGCTTCGTGCGACCGCCGGCGGTGCCGATGTTGCTGTTGCCGCCGGGCCTGGCTTCCACGACGATCGCCTGCTTCAAGTCGCGGCCGACCTGATCGGTGACGGTGCGGGCGACGATGTCGACGATGCCGCCGCCGGGATAGGGCACCACGATGTGGATAGCCCGGTTCGGATAGTTGCTCTGCGCGGTGGCGCTTGAAACGCCGCCAAACAGCAATGCGATTGCGCCCGTGACGAAGCCAAAGGTCCGAATGCCCCTCATTTTCCTCTCCCGTGTTCGACCATCGTTCGAGCGATGTCTCTTATTTTGGTCTGTTCGACGGCGGCGATGAAACCTATTCGTTGGCGACCAGCGACCGGATGCTGCGGGCGAGGCCGAGGATACGCGGGCCGCATTCGCGCTCGATCTGCTCGGCGCTGAAGCGAAACGAGGGAATGCCGCAATTCACCGAAAGACAGTCCCCGGTCGGGGTGCGGTAGAGCGGCGCTGCGACGCCAAAGATCTCGCGCCGCCATTCGCCGAGCGAGACCGCAAAGCCTCTTTCCTTGCACAGCTCCATATCGGGCAGGGTCCGCGTCCGCACATATTCCAGTTCGTGCGGACGCTCCGCCTTCACGGTTTTCACGTAGGTGTCGAGCTCGTCCTCGGTGAACAGCGACAGCAGCGCGCGGCCGACTGCGGTGGTGGCCATCGTTCCGGTAAAGCCGACGTCGGGCATATGCGGCACGGCATCGGTGGTGCGCAACGTCTCGACATAGATGAAGTCGAGGCCGAATGGCATCGCAATGGATACCGTGCCGCCGGTGTAAGCCGCGAAGTCGCGCATCAATGGCCGCGCCAGTTGCCGGACTTTCAGAGGCGACAGTACGGGATAGGCCGCGGCCAGGATGCCGAGGCCGAGTTCGAAGCGTCCCCTGGCGTCGCGCTTGAGATAGCCGAGCTGCGCCAGCGTGTGCGTCAGCCGCGATACCGTCGGCCGCGACAGACCGGTGCTGGCTGCGAGATCGGCGTTCGACAGCGAGCCGGTGCTGTTGCGGAACGCGGCCAGCACATCGAGCCCATGCGCCAGCGTCGTCGCGAACGACGGATCGCTTTGGTCTGCCACGGCTTTCGGCCGGGCAGCCGCGGAAAGGCTGTAGGGGGATGTCGTCGAGGCCATGCAAAATATTGGACAAAATACCACATATTGTCAATATATCAGAACATATTTGCAATTCGTGTCGGCATACGTTTAGATGTCCGTGTCCTTGGGGGCGATATGGATTTCGATCGATCCGAACGGTCAGAAGCGTGGCGAAGGAAGCTGGAGTCGTTCTTCGACCAGGAAGTGCTGCCGCGCCACCGCGCCTGGCTAGGACACGTCGCGGTCAGTCGTGAAGCCGCGCCCTTCATGGGCGAACTGCAGCAGAAGGCGCGGGCGGCGGGACTGTGGAATCTCGGCCTGCCGGAACTTGCGGCCGATGAGCCGGGGACGCGGCTTTCCAACCTCGAATATGCGCCGCTCGCCGAGATCATGGGACGGCTGTTCTGGGCCTCCGAAGTCTTCAACTGCCAGGCGCCCGACGTGCCCAACATGATCGCGCTGCAGAACTGCGCCACGCCGGAACAGAAGGCGCGCTGGTTGCGGCCGCTGCTCGACGCCAAAACCCGTTCGGCCTTCGGCATGACCGAGCCCGACGTCGCCTCGTCCGACGCCACCAATATCGCCACCCGCATGGTCCGCGATGGCGACGACTACATCATCAACGGGCGCAAATGGTTCATCACCGGGGCGGCCCATCCGCGCTGCAGCTTCCTGATCGTGATGGGCGTGACCAATTCGGAGGCCGACCGGACCCGGCGCCATTCCTGCATCATCGTGCCGATGGAGACCTCAGGCGTCCGCCTGGTAAGGTCGCTGCGCTGGATGGGCTGCGAGGATCACACGGCGCCGATCGGCGAACTAGCCTTCGACAACGTCCGTGTGCCCGCCGAAAATCTGCTCGGCGCGGAAGGCGAGGGTTTCAAGGTCGCCCAGATCCGCCTCGGTCCTGCGCGAATTCACCATTGCATGCGCTCGATCGGACTGTGCGAACTGCTGATCGAGTTGATGATGGTGCGATCGGCGGAGCGCGCCGCCTTCGGGCGCACCATCATTCAATACGACACCGTGCAGCGCTGGATCGCCGAATCCCGCGTCGAGCTCGAGCAGGCGCGCCTGCTGGCCTATCGCTGCGCGTGGCGGCTCGACCAGACCGGCCACCATGGCGCAAGTTCTTCAACCAAGAATTGGCGCGACGTCTCGCTGATCAAGGTCGCGGTGCCGGCCATGCTGCAGCGGATCGCCGACCGCGCCATGCAGGTATTCGGCGCGATGGGCGGATCCGACGATACGCCGATCCATCAGGCGCTGGCCTGGGGACGTCTGCTCCGGATCGGCGACGGGCCGGACGAGGTGCATCTGCGACAGATTTTTCGAATGGAAGCGATGCCGTCCTGGTCGATCGCCGATTCGCCGTATCTTGCGGCGCATCCATCGTAAGAGAATTCAGATCTGGTTTTCGCAAAGATGCGAGGGAGGACAATGACATGACCCAGACGGGCAATAGCGAAGCACCGAAGGACGCCTCGGCACCGGTCGTCGCCCAGCATGCGGCGACGCTGAAGGCGCTGCCGTTTTCGGACACCAGGGATTTCGACGAAGCGGCGCGCGGTTTTCTCGGCACGCTGGACCATGCGCGGATCGTCTCGGCGCAGGGCAGGGTGGTCTGGAGCCTCGAGCCCTATGGCTTCCTTTCCGACCCGGAGGCTCCCGCGACGGTGGATCCGAGCCTGTGGCGGCAATCGCGCCTCAACATGAATCACGGACTCTTCGAAGTCGTGCCCGGCGTCTACCAGGTGCGCGGGCTCGACATCGCCAACATGACGCTGATCGAGGGCGATACCGGCGTCATCGTCGTGGATACGCTGACCTCGATCGAAGGCGCGCGCACGGCGATGGAGCTCTATTTCAAGCATCGCGGGCTGCGCCCGGTGTCGGCGGTCATCTTCACCCACACCCATGCCGACCATTGGGGCGGCGCGCGCGGCGTGCTCGAAGAGGACGTGCTGGCGAGCGGTCGCGTTCCGATCATCGCGCCCGACCTTTTCATGGAGCATGCGGTTTCGGAGAACATCATTGCAGGCCCGGCGATGCTGCGGCGCGCGCAATATCAGTTCGGGCCGTTCCTGGCCAAGGGCCCGCGCGGGCAGATCGATTGCGGCCTCGGCAAGTCGATGGCCGCAGGCTCGGTGGCGCTGTTGCGCCCCTCGGATCTGATCCTGGCGACCGGCGACAAGCGCACCATTGACGGGCTCGAATTCGAATTCCAGATGGCGCCGAACTCCGAGGCCCCGGCGGAAATGCACTTCTACGTCCCGCGCTACAAGCTGTTGAATCTCGCGGAAAACTGCACCCACAATTTTCACAATCTGCTGCCGTTCCGCGGCGCCGACGTGCGCGACGCGCTGGCCTGGTCGAAATATCTCGGCGAAGCCCTGCAGATGTGGGGCGGCAGGGCGGCCGCGATGTGCGGCCAGCACCACTGGCCGGTCTGGGGTCATGAGCGCATCGACACCATGATCCGCCAGCAGCGCGATCTCTATAAATTCGCCCACGACCAGACCATCCGCCTGATGAACCACGGTCTCACCGCGACCGAGATTGCGGAGACGATCAAGCTGCCGGCGAGCCTCGACGGCGCATGGCACGCGCGGGGCTATTACGGTCACATCCGGCATAATGTGAAGGCGATCTACCAGAAATATCTCGGCTGGTACGACGCCAATCCCGTCAACCTCGATCCGCTTCCGCCAGTCGAGGCCGGCAAGAAGTATGTCGAATACATGGGCGGCGCGGAGGCGCTCCTGGTGCGCGCAGCCAAGGACTTTGCCAAGGGCGAATTTCGGTTCGTCGCGCAGGCGGTGAGCCATCTGGTGTTCGCCGATCCCGACAATCAATCCGCCCGCGCGCTGCTGGCCGACACCTTCGAGCAGCTCGGCTATGCCGCCGAGAGTGCGACCTGGCGCAACGCCTATCTGTTCGGGGCGCAGGAGTTGCGGCAGGGCATGCCGAAGGCGCCGCCGCGGCCGCCGATGCCGCGCGAAACCCTGGCGGCCTTGCGCACCGAGCAACTGTGGGACGTGCTCGGGGTCCGGCTCAACGGCCCCAAGGCCGAAGGCAAACACATCGTGCTCAACTGGGCTTTTACGGATACCGGCGAGACCTTCATTCTGACCCTGGAAAATTGCGCGCTGACCTATATTGCCGGCGCGCAGGCGGCCACCGCGGACGCCGGATTCACACTGGCGCGTGGTGTGCTCGATGAGGTGATTGCGAAGCTGACGTCGTTCCCGGAAGCGGTGGCAGGGGGCAAGATCAAGGTCAGCGGCAATCCGATGCGGCTTGCGGAGCTGATGGCGCTGATGGACGAATTCCCGCGCATGTTCGAGATCGTCGAGCCGAAGCGGACGCCTGTGAGCTAACCGCGACGTTGGCGGACGCGAGGTACGGCAGGACGGCAACAGCGGGCGGTGAGTTCGCGAGAACCTGCGGCCAGCGCGAAGAACGAACCGGTCCTGGCATCCTCCGCCCAGAGAAGATTCTCTCCGGGCCATGATCTGCAGCGTTAAAACTCAGGCGTCCATATTGTGCAGGCGCTGGCGGTTGCGGAGCACGATCTGGCGCGCACCGGAAAATCCCAGCACGCCCTGGGCCTGGAGCTGCGAAAGCGCTCGCGAAACCGTCTCCAGCGTCAGGCCGAGATAATCGCCGATGTCCCGGCGGCACATCGGCAGTGCCATCATGCCCGCGACGGCCAGCCGACGATCCATTTCCAGAAGGAAGGTGGCGACCCGCTCCATCGCGGTCTTGCGCCCAAGCAGCAGCATGTGATCTTCGGCATGCCTGAGGTCGCCGGCGGTCATGGTCCAGAGGTTGCGCGCGACCTTGACGTCGATGCCCGCCGCCTGTTCGAGGCTGCGGCGTTTGACCAGACGCACGGTGGTATCGATGATGGCTTCGGCCGCCAGCCGGTGGACGGTGCCCGATTCGAGCCCGAAGACATCGCCCGGCAGATGGAATGAACCGATCTGGCGGCGTCCGTCTGAAAGCAGCTTGTAGCTGCGAACCGCGCCGGAAATCACCTGATAGACATATTCCGCAGGCTCATCCTCTCCGTAAATCTCCTCATCCTTCCTGTAGCTGAACTCGGTGGCGATCAGGCCGGCATGGCCGGTGACCGCGCCAAACTGGTCAAGGGCGGCGTGGGGAACCGGGCTGACGCGGCTGGCGATTGGGGCAACGCTGGGGGATTGGGTGAGCATGATCATCATCTCCTTGCGGCGGATGACCAATTGCTACGCGGGATATTCGAGGCCGGAAATCTCGTGCGATACCTTAAGGACGTTTACCTACGTATAATACCGGAAGTAGTCACTGTCCGGGGCCGGTGGCACCATGGCCCGCCTGAATCGCCGCCCGGATACGTGCCACCAGGCTCTCATCGAGCAGGGGTTTCAGCATAACGTCGCGTACCCCCGCGGCCACGGCCCTGGCCGCGATGTTCTCGTCGGGGTAGCCGGTAATGAGGATAATCGGCGCCGCCATGTCGCGGTTGCGCAGACGGCTGGCCAGATCAATGCCGTTCATGTCGGGCATCTTGTAGTCGATCACAAAGCAGTCCACGCCGGTCGAACGGACGGCATTCAGCAGGGCTGCGCCGTTCCTGAAGGTTCGAACGTTGAATCCGTCCGCTTCAAGCAGAAACCGCAGCGAGCCGAGCACGTCGGCGTCGTCATCGACGACATAGATCGTGGGTTTTGCGGGTAACGACGTCATGAAACTCCCGCCCACCGAGTTCAGATTCATTTGGTGCATGGTGTCAGCTAACACCCGTTTCGGGCGTAGCGTCTTGATTTAGCTCAATCGTTCAGCAGGCCGGCCCGCATCGCCAGTCGCACCAGTTCCGACAGACTGTTGGACTGCATCTTGGTCATGACGTTGGCCCGGTAGACCTCGATGGTGCGGGGGCTGATATCGTAGTCGCGGGCAATCAGCTTGTTGGAAAGCCCGGCGATCAGCCCTTCCATGACCTGACGCTCGCGCGGACTGAGCGTTGCTACCCGCGCCGCGATGTCGTGGGTGACCGCCTCGCTCCTGGCGGCCGGTTCCGCCTGCCGGATCGCCGCCTCCATCATGCCGATCAGCCGGTCGTCCTCGAACGGCTTCTCGAGAAAATCGACCGCGCCGAGCTTCATCGCCTCGACGGCCAGCGGGACATCGCCATGCCCGGTCATGATCAGTATGGGAAACATACTGTGGCGTGACTTCATGCGCTTCAGAAGCTCGATTCCGTCAATGCCCGGCATGCGTACATCGGAAACGACGCAGCCAAACTCCAGGCCCTGCAGCGCGTCCAGAAAACTCTGGGCGGTCTCGAACAGGGTGACGCCGAAGCCGGCGGATTCGAGCAGGAAGCTGAGCGAATCCCGCATCGCCTCGTCGTCGTCGATGACATAAACCGTCCCCTTGTTCGACATCTGTCAGCTCTCGTTGACTGCTGCAGGCAGCGTGAAGCGGAACGTCGCGCCACCCGCGGCATTGCTTTCGGCCCACATCCGGCCGCCATGGGCTTCGATGATCGAGCGGCTGATGGAGAGACCCACCCCCATGCCGGTTTCCTTGGTCGTGAAGAACGTCTGGAACAGGTTGGGCTTGACGTCCTCGTGGAATCCCGAGCCGGTATCGGACACCTCGACTTCGACCATGTCGTCCGCCACCTTGGCGTTCCTGACGATCAGGTCCCGCCGCAGCGATTGCGCCATCGCCTCCAGCGCATTGCGAAACAGATTCACCAGCACCTGCTGGATCTGGACCCGATCCGCCAAAACCAGATCGAACTCCGGGTTGAGGTTGAAGCGCAGCTGAACGTTCTGCTCGCGGGCGCCCGCCAGGCCGAGCGCGCCGGCCTCTTCAATCAGCTTCGAAAGGCTTTCGACGCGTTTTTCGGATTCGCCGCGCGAAACGAAGTCGCGCAGACGCCGGATGATCTGTCCGGCGCGCAGCGCCTGTTCGGCGGCGCGGTCCATCGCATTTTCGATTTTTTGCGTATTGGGATCGGCGCTGCCCGCCAGCAGCCGGCGCGAGCCCTTCATGTAGTTGCTGATGGCGGCGAGCGGCTGATTGAGCTCATGCGCGAGCGCCGACGCCATCTCTCCCATCGCGCTCAGCCGCGAAACGTGGACCAGTTCGGACTGCAGCTCCTGGAGTTGCGCCTGGGTTTGCTGGTGCTCGGTCAGGTCGCGCACGAAGCCGGTGAAGTAGGGCTCGCCCCCGGATTGCATTTCGCCGATCGACAGGTGCATCGGAAAGGTCGTTCCATCCCTGCGCTGGCCGGTCACGATCCGCCCGATTCCGATGATGTGCCGCTCGCCTGTGGATCGATAGCGCGCGAGGTAGCCGTCATGACGCGCCTGATCCGGCTGCGGCATCAGCTCATTGACGTTCCTGCCGATGGCCTCCTGTTCGGCATAGCCAAACAGTCGCTCGGCGGCGGTGCTGAAGAATTGCATGATGCCATGTCCGTCGATGACGATCATGGCATCCGGCACCGTATCAAGGATCAAGCGGAGGTGGTTTTCCCGGGTTCTCAGCGTCTCTTCGAGTTTCTTTTCCTCATTGATATCGAGAGCAATGCCGCTGAGGTGGCGTGCGACACCGGCCTCGTCCTTGACCAGGCCGCCGCGTGCGCGGATCCATTGCCCGTGTCCAGACGCAGCGCCGACCCTGAACGAAACGTCGAAATTGCCGCCGAACTGGCTAACCCGCGCTATCTCCCGTTCGGTGCGCTCGCGATCCCTCGGTTCGAGCAGCGAAAGAAAGAGATCGTAGCTGCCAGGCGTGTCACGAGAGACTCCGAACAGACTTCGGGTCGTCTCGGACCATTCGAGCTCCCGGGTTGCAAGATTGATATCCCAGGTTCCGACGCCGAATCCTTCGATTCTGAGCCGAAAATGCTCATTGCGGGCCGGATCGTCCGATGGCGATTGAGTTCTATCGGTCACGCTTCCGTCTTCGCCTTCCATCGATCCAGCTTCACGCCGCCGGCGCGGACCATGGTATATTTTTCCGGGTGTCTTGCCAAACCCCCCGAGCCCGGCCCTCCCGGCCATGGGCGGACCTTGATCTATCTCATTTCGCTGTTCGATCCCCCGGCCTAGAAGGACCCGGTATCTCGTGGCACGGAGTAACGGAGTAATTGGATGACCTAC
>JAYSPJ010000084.1:0-7282 GCA_043722155.1 Bradyrhizobium sp. | reverse complement strand
TGGTGCTCGGTGCGCACCACCACGACCTGCAGGTCGTCGTCATATTCGACCTCGGTGACGACGTCGTCGTATTTCAGCATGTTCTGGTTGAGCAGATAGCCGAGCGCGAGATACTCCGGATAATCGCCGATCGTCATCATGGTGACGATCTCCTGCGCGTTCAGGTACAGCGTCAGCGGCCGCTCGATGGGTACGTTGATCTCGACCAAAGCCCCGGTCTGGTCGGTCCCGGCGACGCGTTCGGTCAGCCTGGGATCCCCGGGATTCGGGACAATCAGGGGGACGGGCGCCTTGTCGATCTTCATCATGGTCCGGGAGGCTAGCATGACATTGTGCGTTAGCCGATATAAAGCATCTTGGGATATGAACGAAATGCGGCCAACGTCGTCATTGCGAGCCAACGGGTCGCGCGAATGCGCGCCCGATGACAGGCTCCGCGAAGCAATCCATTCTTTTTTGTCATCTCAAGAAAGCTGGATTGTCGCAAGGGCTCCTCGCAATGACGGCAAGGAATGAATCAGATGAAAGTGATTGGCCTCGCCGGATGGAGCGGCGCCGGCAAGACGACGCTGCTGAGCCGGGTCATCCCGCATTGGCTCGGCGAGGGCCTGCGGGTTTCCGTCATCAAGCACGCCCATCATGCGTTCGATGTCGATGTTCCCGGCAAGGATTCCTGGCGGCACCGCGAGGCCGGCGCCGCCGAGGTGCTGGTATCCTCCGGCAGGCGATGGGCTCTGATGCATGAACTGCGGGGAGCGCCCGAGCCGCGACTGCCGGAACTGCTGGCAAGATTGTCGCGGGTCGATCTGGTGGTGGTCGAAGGCTTCAAATCCGAGCCGCATCGCAAGATCGAGGTGCATCGGCTGGCCAACGGCAAGCCACTGCTGTTTCCCGACGATCCCGCGGTTGCCGGCATCGCCACCGACACGGCGATCGAAACCACACTGCCGGTGGTTCATCTCGATGACATCCCGGCGATCGCCGCTATGATGCGGAAGTTCGCGATTTCAGTCGAAGACGTGCTGGCTGCCAGCGTGATCGAAACCTAGGAAGCACGATGGCGCAACTGTCCGACGATTGCTTTGCCTTCGGCGGGCCGATGATGTCGGTCGATGAAGCCGTTGCGATCATCGCCGCGCGGGTGACGGCGGTGCATGAGACCGAGACCGTGTCGCTGAACGACGCCGATGGGCGCATTCTCGCCGGGGACCTCAAGGCGCCACTGCCGCTGCCGCCGTTCACCAATTCCGCCGTCGACGGCTATGCGGTGCGCGGCGGCGATCTTCCGCGCGACGGCGAGCAGGCGTTTCAGATCGCCGGTCGCGTTCAGGCCGGCGCGTCGGCAGGTGAAGCAATCGGGCCGGGTCAGGCGGTACGGATCTTCACGGGCGCGCCGATGCCCGCTGGCGCCGACACGGTGTTCATGCAGGAGGACGTGCGCATCGACGACGCCGGCAGGGTTGTCCTCCCGGCGGGCCTGAAACCCGGCGCCAATGTGCGCCCCGCCGGCGAGGACATAAAATTGGGCCATGCCGCGCTCAGGGCCGGCCGGCGGCTGCGGCCGCAGGATGTCGCGCTCGCCGCCGCGTTCGGCCTGACCCATGTCGATGTGACGAGACGTCTCCGCGTCGCGGTGTTCTCGACCGGCAACGAACTGGTCTCGCCGGGGGCGCCGCGCGCGGCTTCGCAATTGTTCGATTCCAACCGTTTCATGCTGGCGGCGATGCTGGCGCGGCTTGGCTGCAAGGTCAGCGATCTCGGCATCATCAGGGACGACCGCGCGTCGCTGGCGGAGGGCCTGAAGAAGGTCGCAGGCTCCCACGACCTGATCCTGACCACCGGCGGCGTTTCCACCGGGGAAGAGGATCACGTCAAGGCCAGCGTCGAAAGCGCGGGCTCCCTGGTGCTGTGGCGGATGGCGATCAAGCCCGGGCGTCCCGTGGCCATGGGCATCATCGGCGGTACGCCGTTGATCGGATTGCCGGGCAATCCGGTCGCGAGTTTTGTCACTTTTGTCCACGTGGTGCGGCCGACCGTGCTGGCGCTGGCGGGCGCCACCCAGCAGCCGCTGGTGCCGATGCCGGTCCGCGCCGCCTTTGCCTACAACAAGAAAATCGGCCGCCGCGAATATGTCCGGGTGACCTTGCGCAAGGGCGACGGCGGCGTGCTCGAAGCGATAAAATTCCCGCGCGAGGGCGCGGGATTGCTGTCGTCCCTGGTCGATACCGACGGCCTGGTCGAACTCGGCGAGGAGATCACCCGGGTCGAACCCGGCCAGATGGTCGGGTTCCTGAGCTATGCCAGCCTGATGTGAATCGCAGCGTTCGGCGATGTCCGTTGACGATCTGATCCCGCTTCGACATGTTCGCACCATGACACAGACAAAACTCGATCTCACCGGCCTGAAATGTCCGCTGCCGGCGCTGAAGACGCGAAAGGCGCTGAAGGCGCTGAAGCCGGGCGACCTCCTGGAAGTCCACTGCACCGATCCGCTGTCGGTGATCGACATCCCCAATCTGATCCGGGAAACCGGCGACAAGGTCGAGATCACCGAGCGGGCCGAACGGCGCATCGTGTTTCTGATCGAGAAGAGTGATGGCGCCGGGGCGCAAGCTGGATGAGCGTCAGTCAGTCCGAGCAGGCGGGTACGCTACCTGGTGCCGGTATTCTCGACCGCGAGCGTACGATTGCGACGGCCGGGTTCAATCGCTGGCTGGTGCCGCCGGCGGCGCTCTGCATCCATCTGTGTATCGGCATGGCCTACGGCTTCAGCGTGTTCTGGCTGCCGCTGTCGCGCGCCCTCGGTGTTGATGCGCCGACGACCTGCCCGGATATGTCGCTGATGCAGGAGCTGTTTACGACGACCTGCGACTGGCGCGTCGCCAGCATGGGCTGGATGTACACGCTGTTCTTCGTGTTGCTTGGCGTGTCGGCCGCGATCTGGGGGGGCTGGCTCGAACGCTCGGGCCCGCGCAAGGCCGGTTTCGCCGCCGCCCTGTGCTGGGTTGGCGGCCTGTTGATCGGCGCTTTCGGCATCTACCTCCATCAGCTCTGGCTGTTATGGCTTGGCTGCGGCGTGATCGGCGGCATCGGGCTCGGTATCGGCTACATCTCGCCGGTGTCGACACTGGTAAAGTGGTTTCCCGATCGCCGCGGCATGGCAACCGGCATGGCGATCATGGGTTTTGGCGGCGGCGCCATGATCGGCGCACCGCTCGCCGACCTCCTGATGAACTATTTCGAGACGCCGGCCTCGGTCGGGGCCTGGGAAACCTTCGTGGCCCTGGGCGCGATCTATTTCTGCTTCATGATGATCGGCGCGTTCCGTTACCGCATTCCGCCGGCCGGCTGGCGTCCCGACGGCTGGACCCCGTCCGGGAAAGCCAGTGCGATGATCTCGCAGCACAACGTCCACCTCAACGACGCGCACAAGACCAGGCAGTTCTGGATGATCTGGATCGTGCTGTGCATGAACGTGTCGGCCGGCATCGGCGTGATCGGCATGGCGTCGCCGATGCTGCAGGAGATCTTTGCGGGCGCGCTGATCGATCAGCCCGGCGTGAAGTTCAACGCCCTCTCGATCGAGCAACAGGCCGCCATCGCGGTGATCGCGGCCGGTTTCACCGGACTGCTGTCGCTTTTCAATATCGGCGGCCGCTTCTTCTGGGCCTCGCTGTCGGACTATATCGGCCGCAAGAACACCTATTACGCGTTCTTCCTGCTCGGCATCACGCTCTATGCGCTGGCGCCGACCTTCGCCAATATGGGCTCGATACTGCTGTTTGTCGGCGCCTTCTGCCTCATCCTGTCGATGTATGGCGGCGGCTTCGCCACCGTGCCGGCCTATCTCGCCGACATGTTCGGCACCCAGTTCGTCGGCGCCATTCATGGCCGGGTGCTGACGGCATGGTCGACCGCCGGGATCATCGGGCCGGTGGTGGTAAACTATATCCGCGAAGCGCAGCTCGCCGCCGGCGTGCCGCGCGATCACCTCTACAACACCACCATGTACATCCTGTGCGCCATGCTGGTCGTCGGCCTGGTCTGCAACTATTTGATCAAGCCGGTCGACGCCAAATGGCATATGAGCGCCGAGGCGGTCGCAAAACTGCAGGCGGCGGGTGCGAACAGCGCGGCTGCGGCGCCGTCCGGTTCGTTCGGCATCGGCAAGGGCGGGCTCGACCTCCAGGCAGCCCTGTTCTGGGCCCTGGTCGGCGTCCCGCTGGCATGGGGCGTCTGGAAGACATTGCAAAGCGCGGTCAAGATATTCTGATCCGCGCCGCGCCGGCGGCCGGCATTGAAGACGCGAAAGCGCTGAAGCCGGGGACCGGGGACTTCGCTGGTGTAGTCGCGGCTAAGCTGGCAAAACCAGACGAACCGCGCGGTCCTTGACGTCCCTTGGCGGCGGTTGGATTCAACAGGACTTACGACTTGATCGAAAAACTCGAACTCCTGCTGGCTCTGGCCAAGGAACGGCACTTCGGCCGCGCCGCCGAAGCCTGCGGCGTCACCCAACCCACGATGTCGAACAGCCTGAAGCAACTTGAGGAAATCCTCGGGGTAATGCTGGTCCAGCGCGGCTCGCGCTTCGTCGGCTTCACGCCCGAGGGAGAGCGCACGCTCGACTGGGCGCGCCGTATCGTCGGCGACGTGCGCGGTCTGAGGCAGGAAATCAATTCGCTCAAGGACGGGCTGTCAGGCGAAATCCGAATAGCGGCGATTCCGACGGTGCTTGGCATGGTGGCATCCCTGACCACGCCATTCAGGGCCCGTCACCCCAACGTGCGTTTTCGCATTGTGTCATGCACGTCGGTCGAAGTGCTGGGATTGCTGGAGAATCTCGATGTCGATGCAGGGTTGACCTATCTCGACAACGAGCCGCTCGGGAAGGTGCGTTCCGTTCCGCTCTACGACGAGAGCTATCGGTTGATCACCGCGCCGGACAGTCTGTTCGGGGACCGCGATCAGGTGACCTGGAGCGAGGTGGGAGAGGTGCCGCTGTGCCTGCTCACGCCGGACATGCAGAACCGCCGCATCATCGACCGCGCGCTGCTGGCAGCGGGAACCCAGGCGAAACCTACTCTGACGTCGAATTCGATCATCGTTCTCTACACCCATGTGAAGACCGGACGCTGGGCCAGCGTCATGCCGGCAAAGCTCGCCGACACCCTCGGCCTGTCCGACGCCGTCAGGTCGATCCCGATCGTCGATCCCAAGGTGACCTACCGGATCGGACTGGTGGTTCCGTTGCGAGATCCGATGACGCCGATGGTCGCGGCATTGGTCCAGACCGCGCGCGAGGTCGCTCCGACGCTCGCCGACTGATCGCATCTTCCCTGCATCGTTCATTTCGAATCCGTATCGGTCCATTGCGCGCGCTGATCGATGCGCATCCCCTATCGCTGCATGAGACGGCTTTATTGATCTTTGGATCGATTCTCGCTCTCATCGTCATGGCCCGTCGGCAATCGCCGAGGGGTACAAATGACCGCAGCTGGCGAAGCACCGGCTTGGCTCCCGGACCCGAATTTCTCCTTGGCATGTGGTATGCCACAGATTAGAGTCCGCCGAAAACGAGAGCGGGATTGAAACTTCGATGAACCACGACGTCCAGACAGTCCGCTCGTTCGACCACCCCGGCGAGGGACGAAAGCGGGCGAAGTCGACCCCCAAGGGTCGCCAGATCAATCCCCAGGCAGCTGAAGAGATTGCGCTCTTGCTGGGCGACCGGCCGCGGCGGCGCGACCTCTTGATCGAGCATCTGCACCTCATCCAGGATACGTATCGCCAGATTTCCGCAAGCCACCTGGCTGCCCTTGCCGACGAGATGAAGCTGTCCTTCGCCGAGGTGTTCGAGACCGCGACCTTCTACGCGCATTTCGACGTGGTGAAGGAGGGCGAGCCCGATATCGCGCCCCTGACCATCCGGGTCTGCGACTCCCTGACCTGTGCGATGATGGGCGCGGAAAAATTGCTGCATGAATTGCAGACATCGGCAGGCCCGGGCATTCGCGTGGTGCGCGCGCCCTGCGTCGGCCGTTGCGACACTGCGCCCGTGGCCGAGGTCGGCCATCACTTCGTCGATCACGCCACGGCGGCGAACGTGCTGGCGGCGGCGAAGGCCGGAGACGGCCACGCGCATCTGCCTGACTACATCGACTACGACGCTTATGTTGCCGGCGGCGGCTACGCGCTGCTCGATCGCCTGCGCTCCGGTGAACTGAAAAAAGAAGATCTGCTGAAGTCGCTCGACGACGCGTCCTTGCGCGGGCTCGGCGGCGCGGGTTTTCCCACCGGGCGAAAGTGGCGCGCGGTGCTCGGCGAGCCCGGGCCGCGGCTGATGGCCGTCAACGGCGACGAGGGCGAGCCCGGAACGTTCAAGGATCGCCATTATCTGGAAACCGATCCGCATCGCTTTCTCGAGGGCATGCTGATCGGCGCCCATGTGGTGGAAGCGCCCGAGGTCTACATCTACATTCGCGACGAATATCCGGCGAGCCGCGAAATTCTCAAGCGCGAGATCGCAAGACTGCCGCCGGGTGGACCTGTCCTCCACATGCGGCGCGGCGCCGGCGCCTATATCTGCGGCGAGGAATCCTCGCTCCTGGAAAGCATCGAGGGCAAGCGCGGCCTGCCGCGGCACAAGCCGCCATACCCGTTCCAGGTCGGGCTGTTCGGCCTGCCGACGCTGATCAACAACATCGAGACGCTGTGGTGGGTGCGCGACGTCGTTGAAAAAGGGACGGAGTGGTGGATGAGCCACGGCCGCAACGACCGCCACGGCTTGCGCAGCTATTCGGTGTCGGGGCGGGTGAAAAATCCCGGCATGAAGCTGGCGCCGGCAGGCATCACGGTGCGCGAGTTGATCGACGAGTTCTGCGGCGGCATGGCCGACGGCCACATATTCCACGCCTATCTGCCGGGCGGCGCATCCGGCGGCATCCTGCCGGCCTTGATGGACGACATCCCGCTCGATTTCGGCACGCTGGAAAAATACGGCTGCTTCATCGGTTCGGCCGCCGTCATCATCCTGTCCGATCAGGACAGCGTGAAGGGGGCGGCGCTGAACCTGATGCGGTTCTTCGAGGACGAGAGCTGCGGTCAGTGCACGCCCTGCCGCGTCGGCACCCAGAAGGCGGCGCTGCTGATGCAAAAGCCGGTATGGAACCGGGAATTGCTCGACGAATTGAGCCAGGCGATGCGCGATGCCTCGATCTGCGGTCTCGGCCAGGCCGCCTCGAATCCGCTGACGACGGTGATCAAATATTTCCCCGACGAGTTC
>JAYSPJ010000083.1:0-5340 GCA_043722155.1 Bradyrhizobium sp. | reverse complement strand
TTTTCAACAATTACGCGATCTGGAAGTTCAACGAATCGATCATCGAAGGTCACGACGCCATCGATCCCGCCACGCGGGTTCTCGACCAGTCCAGGATCGGACGCATCCTGACCGGCGATGCCGAGGCGCTCCACAACGGGCCACCGGTCAAGGCGATGCTGATCCAGAACACCAATCCGATGACGGTGGCACCGGAGCAAACGCTGGTGCGCCGGGGCTTTGCCCGCGAAGACCTGTTCATGGCGGTGCATGAGCAGTTCATGACCGAGACCGCTGTCATGGCCGACATCGTGCTGCCGGCGACGATGTTCATGGAGCACGACGACCTCTATTACGGCGGCGGCCACCAGCACATTTCGGTCGGCGCCAAGCTGATCGAGCCACCCGGCGAATGCCGCTCCAACCATGAGGTGCTGCAGGGCCTCGGCCGCCGGCTCAACGCCGTGCATCCAGCCTTCGACATGACGGCACGCGAGCTGATCGACGCCACGCTGAAGAAAAGCGGCCATGGCGACATCGAGACGCTGGAGGCCGATCTGTGGCGCGACTTGCAGCCGGATTTTCGCACCTCGCACTACCTCGACGGCTTCGCGCACGCGGACAAGAAATTCCACTTCAAGGCGGATTGGGCGCACCCTCCGTTCGGTATTGCCGGTATGGGTCCGTGGGAGCAGATGCCGTCGCTGCCGGATCACTGGACCATCATCGAGGAGGCGGACGCGGCGCATCCGTTCCGGCTTGCCACGAGCCCCTCGCGCAGCTTCCTCAATACCAGTTTTAATGAAACTCCGTCGTCGATTGCCCGCGAAGGTGCGCCGTCCGTGATGATCCACCCCCTGGATGCGGCTTCGCTTGGCATTGCCGACGGCGAAGCCGTTACGCTGGGCAACACGCGCGGCGAGACGACGCTGACGGCCAAGCTGTTCGACGGCCTGCGCCGCGGTGTGCTGATCGCCGAGTCGATCCAGCCGAACAAGGCCCATATCGGCGGCCGCGGCATCAACACCCTGACCGGCGCCGAGGCCGTCGCGCCGATCGGCGGCGCCGCGTTCCACGACAACAAGGTGTGGATGAAAAAGGCCGTGCCATCGGCTGTCTCGAACGGATAAATCGCGCTTGCCCTCCGCCGCCATCCTGCCGTTAATGTCGGCCGGCGAAGTAACGAAGCAGGCGGGACAATGACCGACAATAACAGCGTGATGCGTGAAAAGCGCGGGGCTGCGTTCTGGATCACCATCAATCGGCCGGACAAGCGCAACGCCCTCAACGGCGAGGTGATCGCCGGCATCGCCAGGGGCTATCGCGACGCGCATGAAGACAAGGACGTGCGAGTCATCGTGCTGACCGGGGCAGGCGACAAGGCGTTTTGCGCCGGCGCCGACCTGCAGAACAGCGGCGCCGCATTCGCCATGGATTTTGCCAGACCCAATGTCGATTACGCCGATCTGCTGCGGCTGTCGCAGAACGCCACCAAGCCGGCGATCGCGCGGGTCGGCGGCGTCTGCATGGCCGGCGGCATGGGTTTGTTGTGCATGACCGACATGGCGGTCGCGGCCGACAACGTGATTTTTGGATTGCCCGAGGTGAAAGTCGGCGTGTTCCCGATGCAAGTGATGGCGCTGTTGCAGGGAATCGCGCCGCGCCGCCTCATCAACGAGTGGGCGCTGACCGGTGAACCCTTCGACGCCAAGGCGGCGCAGGCTGCCGGGCTTCTGAATTATGTGGTGCCGGCAATCGAGCTCGACGCCAAGGTCGACTGGCTGATCAGCCGCATCGTCGACAAGTCACCGACCGCGATCCGGCGCGGCAAATATGCCATGCGCGCCATCGCCTCGATGTCGTTCGACGAAAGCATTGCCTATACCGAAAGCCAGATCGCATTGCTGGCGATGACGGAAGACGCCAGGGAGGGCCTCAAGGCTTTCGGCGAAAAGCGCAAGCCGTCGTGGCCGGGCAAATAGAGGCCGGGTGTCGGCTCGGGCCGACACTGCCTTCCATTGCTCCGTTTAGTCTGGTGTAGTGGGCAAAATTATCTGCCGGGGAGGGGAAACGTGGATCGCCGAAGTTTCATGGCCGGTTGCGCCGGTCTGGCGTTGTCAGCCAAGGCGGGCGATGCGCTCGCCCAGTCCGGGCCGTTGATCAGAATCATCTTTCCCTTCGCGGCCGGCGGCGGCGGCGACACGCTCTGCCGGATCGTGGCGCAACATATCGCCCCACTGCTCGATCGCAATGTCATTGTCGAGAACCGCACCGGCGGCGACGGGCTGATCGGAATCAAGGCGGTCATGAACGCCAGCCCCGACGGCAGCACGATCCTGGTGACCACCGGTCCGACCATGTATCTGCTGCCGATGGTGGAGACGGTGCCGAGCTTCAATGCCGCGAAGGATTTCGTGCCGGTCTCGCAACTCGCTCGTTTCGAGTTCGGTGTTGTCGCAAGTCCGACGATCGGGGCCAAGGATTTCAAGCAGCTGGTGGCGTGGCTCAAGGCCAATTCGGACAAGGCGACCTATGGCGTGCCAAGCAGCGGCACCATTCCGCATTTCACGGGATTGAAGCTGGAAGAAGCGCTCGGCACGAAAATGACCCGTGTGCCCTATCGCGGCAGCGCGCCGATCGTCAACGACCTCATCGGCGGCCATCTGCCGTTCGGCGTCACCACCATTGCGGACGCGATCCCTCAGCATCGCGCCGGCGGCGTCAGGATTCTGGCCGTCAGCAGCGCGGCGCGCTCGCCGTTCCTGCCTGAGGTACCAACCCTGAAGGAGAACGGCATCGAGCTGGTGGCAGACGCTTGGTACGGGATGTGGTTGCCGGCCGGGAGTTCGCCTGTGTTCGCCAGGCAATTGAGCGAGGCGGTGGCCACCGCGCTCGCCAGGCCGGAGGCGCGCGAGAAGCTGCTGGCCATCGGCCTGATCCCGGTCGGGACCACGCCGGAAGGCCTCACCCAGGAACTGGCCGCCAACACCGCGTTCTGGCAACCGATCGTCAAGGCCTCGGGCTACAAGATCACGAATTGAGCGTTTTCATCTCTTGGTTTGAGCATGATCCGGAAAACCGGTTTCCACTTTTCCGGATCATGCTCCCGGCTGGATGCCGATCTTTTTCCGGATCGCTGCCAACTCGTCCTCGTCCCAGATCCCGATCAAGACTCCGTTCCTGACCTGGAGCTGCTTCTCCGCGTAGGCTGCGATCTTCTCCATGCTGGTCGTGATGTGGCCCTTGGGGTGCAGCGCCCAGTCGAACAGGGCCGATTGCAGCCGGGCCATGATGTCGACGCAGGAGGAATCTTCGCCGCGGTCGGTCAACTCGCCGGGGTCGTCGAGCAGATCGTAGAGCATCGGCCGGAAGCCGGAGGCATGGATGTATTTCCAGCGGCCGTCGAACACCATAAACAGCCGGCACTGCTCGATCGGCTGGTTGAGCTTCAGCCGGACATCCTGCATGCAGTAATCGTATTCGGAGAAGACGACCTTGCGCCAATCCGAAGGCCGTTCGCCACGCAGCAGTGGCATCAGCGAACGCCCTTCCAGAATGTGACCAGGTGGCTTGCCGCCGAAATACTCGATGAAGGTCGGCGCCAGATCGATTGCCTCGACCAGGGCGTCGCAGACCGTGCCTCGCTTGGCGTCAGCGTCCGCGGACGGATCGATCACGATCAGCGGGATTTTCGCCGAGGCATCGTGGAACAGGTCCTTTTCGCCCATCCAGTGGTCGCCGAGATAATCGCCGTGATCGGAGGTAAACACGATCATGGTGGTGTCGAGCAGGCCGCGCGCTTCGAGAAAATCCATCAGTACGCCCATCTGGTCGTCGATCTGCTTGATCAGGCCCATATAGGTCGGGATGACTTTTTGCCGCGCCTCGTCGCGCGACATGTTGCGGGAGTAGCGCATGTCCATATAGGCCGCGAAAACCGGGTGCGCGGATTGCTTTTCCTGCTCCGAACGCACCGCCGGCAGCACGTCGCCGGGGCCATACATGCTGGCGTAGGGCTCGGGCGCGATGTAGGGCCAGTGCGGCTTGATGTAAGACAGATGCATGCACCATGGCCGCCCGTCGGCTTCGGCCTCGGTGATAAAATCCATCGCGCGCCGCGTCATGTAGGGCGTCTCGGAATCTTCCTCCGCAACGCGGGCGGCCTTGTCGGCATGCACCAGCAGCCAGCCGTTCTGCAAGCTCCCGTCATCGTCAGCCCCGGAATTGGCCCAATGCTCCCAGGGATTGGCGGCTTCGTAGCCGCGTTCCCGCAGGTACGCATCGTATTTCGGGCGCGGCCGGCCGGTCGGGTGCAGACCGTCGTCGCGCTCATAGGGCTCGAAGCCGCATTCCGCCACATGCACACCGATGATCGAGGCCGGCGCGATCCCCAGCATCTTCAGGCCTTCGAGGTCTGGCGTCATGTGGGTCTTGCCGACCAGCACATTGCGCACGCCTAATTTCTTCAGGTGGTCGCCGAGCGTCGGCTCGCCGACACGCAGCGGCCAGCCGTTCCAGTGCGAGCCGTGCGAGCGCATGTAACGGCCGGTATAGAACGACATCCGCGAGGGGCCGCAGATCGGCGACTGCACATAGGCGTTGGAGAACCGCACGCCGCGTTTGGCCATCGCATCGATATTCGGCGTCTTCAGTGTCGGATGGCCGGTGCAACCCAGATAATCATGGCGAAGCTGGTCGCACATGATCCACAGGACGTTTTTCGGGCGTGACATGGTTTTGTGCTTTGGTGATGGCAGAGGGCTTGCAGCAGGGTGGCCGCGCAACCGGTTATCCCGCGTTGGCCTTCAAGCCGGCGGCCTCGATGCCGGCGACGGCGCAGATCTCGTCGTTATCAGAGGTGTCGCCGCTGACGCCGACCGCGCCGAGCAAGACGCCGCCGTCCTGGATCAGCACGCCACCGGGCACCGGAATCAGCCGGCCCTGCGCCATCGTATTCACCGCGCTGACGAAATAGGCCTGTTCCTGCGCGCGCTGGAACAGTGCCCTTGACCCCATGCCCATTGCCAATGCGCCGTAGGCTTTGCCATGGGCGATTTCGCTGCGCATCAGGCTGGTGCCATCCTGAGCCGCGGAGATTTTGACGCAGCCGCGCGCATCGAGAACGGTGACGACGAGGGGTTTCAGTTTCTTCTCGACGCCTTTTGCGAGTGCGACATCGATAATCTTGCGAGCGATATCGAGAGTGAGCTCAGCCATGAATGGATTCCTTTGTGACAGGCGAGGGATAGGGGTTGGAGCGCGCGCTGTCGAGGCTCATCGCCAGCACGCGGACGACGTGAAGAGCGCCGCGCCCGGCGCCGTCCTTGATCTGATGCCGGCAGGAGGTGCCGTCGGCGACAA
>JAYSPJ010000082.1:0-3878 GCA_043722155.1 Bradyrhizobium sp. | reverse complement strand
AGCGATCGGATGCATCAACTCAGCCTTGCTCAAATCCTCAGTTACTTTCGACAGAACGTAGAGCAGAAAGCCTGCTCCCACGCCACTCAAAACCATCTTTTGCACGCCGCCGAAGCGGAAGAAGCGCAGGCTCACCGAGGCTGCCAGCATGACCATGGCGGCCAGCAAAAACGGCTGTGCTATGAGCTTGTGGTACTGCAACCGGTACCCGGCGGTCGCAAATCCCGAACTTTCCGAGGACCGGATATAGCCGGGTAGTTGCCAGAAAGACACAGTTTCGGGGGTCGAGAAACTGTTGCGGACCTGGGCGGGCGTCAGGCTGGTGGTGATGAAGAAGCTGTCCTGATCAACCGGCGGGGCGTCGAGGGAGAATCGGCGCGCCGATTTGAACACCCAGCGGCCTTCCTCGAGCGTCGCCTCACGCGCCTCGATGCGTTCCTTGAACTGGTAGTCGTTGTCGAACTTGAACACCGTGAGCCCGGTGAGCCGGACGCCCTGTTGCTCGCTGCGGGCGGCGTTGATGATCCACTGCCCGTCGCTGGCGACCTGGTTGAGCCAGAAGCCGGTAGCATCCTGGATTCCGCCGCCGGGTGCGGAGCCGAACAGTTCCGCTTCCATGCGCTTGGACAGTTCGCGCAAGTTGGCGGACATCGGGTTGTAGGCGACGGTTGCCAGCGATCCCAGCACGATCGAGCTTGCCAGCGCCGGCGCAATGAACTGCCAGGCGGAAACGCCGGCGGCACGCGCCACCACGAGTTCCAGCCGCCGCGACAGCGCGAGATAGCAGGTCATCGCTCCGATCAAGACGCAGAACGGCATCATTTTTTCGAGCAGCTGCGGTACGCGGTAAATTGATGTCTTCGCCACCGTGATGGCGGAGGCCGAAGCCAGCCCCGACGTCTTCCGGACCATTTCGATATAATCGACCAGCACCAGCAGGAGGAAGATGCTGGCGAACACGCCCACCGCCGAGATCAGGAAGCGGCTGGCAAAATATCGCCCGAGCGTGTTGGTCATGATGCTCATGCTGTGGCCGGCCGTCCGAACAGCCGCAGAATGCGTTCGTTCGACCTGTTGATGGCCTCCATCAGCGCCGCGGGCGGTTCCACCACAACGCCGGCCATGATCATCGTCAGCCCGCCGCCGATCGCGGTGATCAGCATCAGGTACTGAACGACGGCTGCGAGCGGTGATTTCACGGTCATGACGGAGCAGGCGAATCCCGCCATGCGCAATCCGAACACGGCCAGAATCGAACCGCCGATTGAAAAATTGCGACTCTGCCGCGTGGTGCGCGGCGTTCCGAGGAACGCGAACGTCAACGCCGCGAAGGCGAAGGGATAGATCGGCGCCATGAAACGGTCGTGCAATTCGGCGCGGAATTGGCCTGGCAATTGCTGGTAAACCGGATCCTGCTCCGACGGCGACAGCAATTCCCAGATGTAGCGTTCGCGGATTCCCAGCGCGACGTCGCGGCCACGATTGGAGAATTTCGACATGTCGAAGGCGTAACGGCCGAACGCCACCAGTGCCGGGTCGCGCTTGCCGGCTTCGAAACGCTGGAGATTTCCGTCCTCCAGCACCAGATATGAACCGCTCTCGTTCCGCAGGATCGTCCCGTGGTCGGCAATGATGGTGACGCGTTCCTTGGGGTCGCGGCGATCATCGACAAAAATGCCGGCGAGCACGCCACCTGGCTGACGCTCGCGAATCCGGATGGTCAGGTTCTGATCGAGCTGGGCAAAGCGGCCGGGCTGCAGAATGTTGGTGAGGACGTCAGCGGTGATCTCGGCGTCCCATTGCTTGATGCGGCGCATGCCGTCGGGCGCCATGTAGGAAGCGATGAAGGCAACCATGATCGCCACCACGCAGGTGGCATAGAAGAACGGACGGAACAGCCGGAACGGCGAGAAGCCCGCGGCATTCATCACGATGATCTCGGAGTCGGTCGCGAGCTTGTTGAGGGTATGGGAGATCGCGATCATCAGCGCGATCGGCGCAATGATCAGCACCAGCGCCGGGATGACGAGACTGGTGATGCCGAGAAAGGTGACGATGGTCTGACCCTGGCTCGTCATCAGGTCGATGCCGCGCAACGCCTGCGTAATCCAGATCACCCCTGTCAGGCTCACCAGAATCAGCGCAAACGACGCAAGCGTCGTTCGAAAAATATACTTGTCGATCGACCCCATCGGTACCGCACGATCCCCACCTGGCGAGCCGAAACCGCGGCTCACGACCAATCCCGAAACCGGGATCCCCATTGGTCGCGCCGCAGTTGTCCTGCCGGCTCACATTCTCACTACCATCCCTTTGATCCGTCAACAAAATGGCTGCGCCATGGCACCCTCGATATATGGTTAATAATTCGTGCAATGTGGCTTATGAGCCACGGGGACGCTTGGCAGCGCAGCGGCTGACAGGCCATAGTGCCCCGGACCATGCTCCCTGCGGATGTGCAGCAACAGCCGAAGAGACATTCGAAACACCGCCCGGCGGGTTCCCGACCCGGCGACAGCCCTGAATTCTTGGAGGATTTGCCCATGTCCGACGCCGTCAAGGTCGGCTTCGTACCGTTTTCCGCCGCCCCGCGCGGAATTCTGGTGGTGTTTTGCGACGACACCCTGAAACTGGGCGCGGCGACGCGCAAGGTGCTGGGGACGGCCGCCAATGTCGTCAAGCGCGCGGCGGAAACCAACCAGTTCAAGGGAAAGAGCGGCTCCACGCTCGATATTCTGGCGCCGCAGGGCCTCGAGGCCTCGCGGCTGATCGTGGTTGGCGCCGGCAAGCTGTCGGCGATCAAGGACAATGATTTTCTCAAGCTTGGCGGCGCAGCGGCCGGTAAGCTGCTCGCCGGCAACGCGGCGGTGACGATCATTGCCGAATTGCCGGATGGAGCGATGAAGCCCGACCAGGCTGCCGCGGTGGCATCGGGATTGCGGTTGCGTGCCTATAAATTCGATCGCTACAAGACCAGGAAGAAGGACGGCGAGGAGGCCGCGGTGCGCGCCGAGGTTTCGTTCGCCGTCGGCGAGGTCGCTGCCGCGCGAAAGGCCTTCGCCCCTCGCGCGCACATTGTCGATGGCGTCATCATGGCGCGCGAACTCGTCAATGAGCCGCCCAACGTGCTGTATCCCGTGGAATTCGCGCGGCGCGCCGCGCAGCTGCGCAAGCTCGGCGTCGAGGTCGAGATTCTCGACGTCAAGGCCATGACCAAACTCGGTATGGGCGCGCTGCTCGGCGTTGCCCAGGGCTCGACGCAGCCCGGCCGCACCGTGATCATGCGCTGGAATGGCGGCAAGCGCGGCGATCAGCCGGTTGCCTTCGTCGGCAAGGGCGTTTGTTTCGACACTGGCGGCATTTCCATCAAGGGCGCCGCGAGCATGGAGGACATGAAGGGCGACATGGGCGGCGCGGCCTGCGTGGTCGGGCTGATGCATGCGCTGGCCGCGCGCAAGGCGAAGGTCAATGCGGTCGGCGCCATCGGGCTGGTCGAGAACATGCCGGATGGCAATGCGCAGCGCCCCGGCGATATCGTCACCTCGATGTCCGGCCAGACCATCGAGATCATCAACACCGACGCCGAAGGCCGCCTGGTGCTGGCCGACGTGCTCTGGTACGTGGCGAAGAAGTTCAAGCCGAAATTCATGGTCGATCTGGCAACACTGACCGGCGCGATCATGGTGGCGCTCGGCACCGAATATGCCGGCATGTTTTCCAACAACGACGAACTGGCCGAACGGCTGACCAAGGTCGGGCTGGCGACGGGGGAGCGGGTGTGGCGCATGCCGCTCGGTCCGGAATACGACAAGCAGATCGATTCGCAGTTCGCCGATATGAAAAACGCCGGTGTCCGCAACGGCGGTTCTATCACCGCC
>JAYSPJ010000081.1:0-2294 GCA_043722155.1 Bradyrhizobium sp. | reverse complement strand
GAAATTCAGGCAACGCTGGCTGCCGCCGGCGTGCCGCCGCGCGGGGTCGTTGCCCGCCGCTACAAGCCGGAAGATCCGCGCACGATGGCGACGATCCGGCTGAACTATCCGAAGATCTCGGCGGTGGCCGGTCCCTGCGGGTTGTGGCCCGAGGACCTCGGCCCCTCGATCAAGAACAAGACCTATTTCGAGAACAAGCCGTACTACAATTTCGGCTGCGCCTATCAACGCAACATGGCGGCGATGGTCGACAATCCGGCCGACCTGGTGCAGCCGCGAAGTGAAACACCGGCCTATACGACCCGGCGCAGCACCGCTTTCGATAAGTATCGCAAGGGTACCCCGACCACGACCACCTATCCAGAATCCGACAAGGCCAAACTCAGCGATACAGGCAAATGATCAGCTACGCGCGCCAGAACACCGAACAGCAGCCGGACGCCCAATCGCCCGCGGACGATCACATTGCGCCATCGCCGCGTGTGTCGGTGCAGGCGTTTTGCGAAACCGTGGAAACCGCAGCCGCCGTGCAGTCGGCGGGCGAAGACCGCCGACTCGGCAAGGCGCATCTCAAGATCCAGATGGGCGGCATGGCCGCCGCCATCGAGGCCTATCGCACCGCGCCCACGCCGAACGTGATCATCCTGGAAACCGAGGGCCGCACCGATATCCTCGCCGGTCTCGATCAGCTCGCCACCGTGTGCGATTCCGGAACCCGGGTAGTCGTGATCGGCAAGATCAACGACGTCACGCTGTATCGTGAACTGGTGCGCCGCGGCGTCAGCGACTATGTGCTCGTGCCGGTCAACGCGCTCGACGTGGTGCGCTCGGTCTGCAATCTGTTCTCGGCGCCGGAAGCCAAGGCCGTCGGCCGCATCATCGCCGTCGTCGGAGCCAAGGGCGGCGTCGGATCCTCCACCATCGCCCACAACGTCGCCTGGGCGATCGCGCGCGATCTGGCGCTGGATTCCGTGGTCGCCGATCTCGACCTCGCGTTCGGCACCGCCGGCCTCGACTATAATCAGGATCCGCCGCAGGGCATTGCCGATGCCGTGTTCTCGCCGGATCGCGTCGATACCGCGTTCATCGACCGCCTGCTGTCGAAGTGCACCGATCACCTCAGCCTGCTGGCGGCGCCGGCGACGCTGGAGCGGGTCTACGACTTCGGCGCCGAAGCCTTCGATTCGATTTTCGACACGCTCCGCACCACTATGCCGTGCATCGTGCTCGACGTCCCCCATCAATGGTCGGGCTGGACGCGGCGGGCCCTGATCGGCGCCGACGATATCCTGATCGTCGGGGCGCCCGATCTCGCCAACCTGCGCAACACCAAGAATATCTTCGACCTGTTGAAGGCATCGCGGCCCAACGACCGGACGCCGCTCTATTGCCTCAATATGGTCGGCATGCCGAAACGGCCGGAAATCAACGCCAGCGAATTCGCCAAGGCGATCGAGAGCCAGCCGATCGCGTCGATACCGTTCGACCCGCAAATGTTCGGCTCGGCTGCCAACAACGGCCAGATGATCGCGGAAATTTCCGCCAATCATCGCACCACCGAGATCTTTCTGCAGATCGCGCAACGGCTGACAGGCCGCGGCGAGACCAAAAAACCGCGGGGTTCGTTCCTGTCACCCCTGCTCGAGAAGCTGCGGGCCAGGTAGCCCGCATGGAGTACCGTCGTGTTTGGTAAGCGTAGCGGAACTGAAGGCGATACGCGGGCGACGAAGCCCGCCGCAAGTGTGTCGTATCCGCCTGCCGCGGCCCCGGCCGCCGTTTCGCGCGAGGCGGCTCCGCCCGTCGTATCCTCACCACCGATCTCCCCGGCGAAATCGGCGCCGCCCGCGTCCACCGTCGACGCGCGGCGGTCTGACAGCTATTACGAGGTCAAGGCCACGATCTTCGGCGCCCTGATCGAGGCGATCGACCTTGCCCAGCTCGCCAAACTCGACGGCGAGTCGGCGCGCGAGGAAATTCGCGATATCGTCAACGAGATCATCGCGATCAAGAACATCGTGATGTCGATCGCCGAGCAGGAAGAGCTGCTCGACGATATCTGCAACGACGTTCTCGGATACGGCCCGCTGGAGCCGCTGCTGTCGCGCGACGACATCTCCGACATCATGGTCAACGGCGCCGGAACTGTGTTCATCGAAGTCGCCGGCCGTATTCAGAAGACCGGCATCCGGTTTCGCGACAACCAGCAGCTCCTGAATATCTGCCAGCGCATCGTCAGCCAGGTCGGCCGGCGCGTCGACGAATCATCGCCGATCTGCGACGCCCGCCTCGCCGAC
>JAYSPJ010000080.1:0-26042 GCA_043722155.1 Bradyrhizobium sp. | reverse complement strand
GCCACCGCCAGGCCGCCGAATAGCCGCCGCGACCAACCCGCAGAGAAAGTTCGCATGAAGGCCTATGTCTACGGCGCCAATGGCGCCGAAATCACCGATGTCGCCAAGCCGGCGCCGAAAGCCCACCAGGTGCTGGTTCGCGTCCGCGCCTGCGGTCTCAACCGCGCCGACCTCGGCATGACCAAGGGCCATGTGCACGGCGCCGCCGGTGGCGTCGGCACGGTACTCGGCATGGAATGGGCCGGTGAAGTCGCCGGGCTCGGGCCCGACGCCAAAGGCGTGAAGGTCGGCGACAAGATCATGGGCTCCGGCGGTGCTGCATTCGCGGAATATACGCTGGCCGATCATGGCCGGCTGTTCCGCGCCCCCTCCAACATGAATTTCGAGGACGCGGCCACCCTGCCCGTCGCGCTCGCCACCATGCACAACGCGGTCGTGACCAACGGCGCGCTGCAGCCCGGCCAGACCGTGCTGATTCAGGGCGCCAGTTCCGGCGTCGGCCTGATGGCGATGCAGATCGCCAAGCTCAAGGGCGCGAAGACCGTGATCGGCTCGTCGACCGACGCGATGCGGCGCGGACGGCTGAAGGAGTTCGGCGCCGACCTGGCGATCGATTCCAGCGATCCCGGCTGGGTCGACCAGGTGTTGAAAGCGACCAACGGCGAAGGCGTCGATCTGATCGTCGATCAGATTTCAGGCCCGGTCGCCAACCAGAACCTCAAGGCGACCAAGGTCAAGGGCCGCATCGTCAATGTCGGCCGGCTCGGCGGCACCCATGGCGATTTCAACTTCGACCTGCATGCCGCGCGCCGCATCAACTATATCGGCGTCACCTTCCGCACCCGCTCGATCGACGAAATCCGCGAGATTTTCAGCGAGGTCCGCAGGGATATCTGGCCGGCGGTGGAATCGCGCCAGCTGCAACTGCCGATCGACAGGGTGTTCGCCTTCGACGATATCGGCAAGGCGTTCGAGCACATGGAAGCCAACAAGCACCTCGGCAAGATCGTGGTGACGCTGTAGCCTCGATTTCCAGTTCCTCCGTCACGGACGGGCGGTTGTCGCTGCCTGACTGATTGAGGCCTGGTACGTGGCCGCGTAGGGAATGAACTCCAACTGCTGGAGCGCATAACCAGACGAGCGTTCGGCGAAGCGCGCGGAAAGCGCATAGTCCGCCGACGCCGTCGAGGCAAAGAACACGGTCGCATGCCCCTTGCCGACGACGAAGGCAACCGGCGCAAGCCCGATCATCGTTTTCGGATTGATCTTCGCCAGCGCCTGCTTCATCGGCGCGGTGGTGTCCCTGGCTTCCGCAAGAGACTTCGCGAAGCCCTCGGTGCTCGCCGTCTTGATGAAGCCGACGGTAGCCTTGCGCAGCGGCGCGAGTCGCGGATCTTCTCCCTTGGCCGCGACGGCGAAAGCCTTGAGCCGCAATTGCGTTTCATGGAGCGTCAGCGCCAGCATCGGCGTGACCAGCGTATGGTAGAGCTTGACATCCGTGACGCCGGCGTCTTCGCGCCAGGACGCGATCTGCGCGACGCTGGAAAACCGGCTCTCGATCGCCTTCACGGTGGCGACTACCGATTGCGTCAGCGTTTCCGGACGATAGCCCTGGCCGCGTAGCCAGAACGGACGCGGATCGATCTCCGCATTCGCCTGCCGCACCAGATCGCCCGGCAGCCATTCGACATCGACGATGCGCCGGCCTTCCGTGCGGGCCACCGAGCGCGAAATGCTCGACGGCCCTGGCGGGGTCGGTGAGCATGCCGCTGCGGAAGCGGAGCACCTCGGCAACGCTCTTCACTTCCGGCAGCGTCGGCTTGAGCGGGTCGGCGCGCAACAGCGTCGGCCCTCCACCGAGCACGACGTCGATATTCTTCGGTTCGGAGTTGGATTGCACAACGATGAATTCCCCGCGAGCGCGAACCGCAATCTCCATGAGCGATCCTGGGTCGCCGTCTGCGACGACGATAAATCCGCTGCCGTATCTGGTTGCGAGGTTTGCTGTGTAATTCACCGTGCCGTCATATGTCTGGATTGGCTGATATTCGCCGGTCGCCTTCATGTCGCCGTCAATCAGTTTCGTCATCTGCTTGCCGGCAAATAGCCGCACAGGCGGCTTTGGAATTTCTTCTGCCGGCAGCGGGCCGTCACCATAAGCGGGACGGATGAAGGCACCGTCAGCCGTCACACCGATATCGAGCATATGGCTGCTACCTTGCTCGCGAAAAAAAACACGCCCGCTTGATCAGATTCGACTTTCCGAGATTTATGTGCTCGGCGCCATTGAAGGTCGATGTCATGGTCAGATCGCCAGCCGTGTCACCGCCCGCTTGCGATTGGCCCGGACCAATCGCAACCAAGGCACATAGTGCGAGCGGCACCGCGAAATGCGGACGAAACCGTCCTCGCAAGCCCAACCGGTTTTTACCGTCGCTGACGTGAAGCGGGTATTCACTTCGAAATCCGATACCGGGTCGGGCGAGCAGAAGGGTTGAGCGGCTGAGGCGGAATGCCACACGCCGCGCCAATCCATGCGGAAGCAACCGCCCATGATCGCCAGGGCGGCTGCCCGATCCGCGCTTTGATGTTGGGCGACGGCCTGCTAAACCGCCGCCCATGAGCCACTCCGTCCACAACGTCAAATCCCGCGTCGCGGCGATTTCGATCTTCGCCAGCGCCGCCATGGCCACGGCGAAATTCGCGGTCGGTATCAGCATCGGCAGTCTCGCGCTGATCTCCGAAGCGCTGCACTCTTCGGTCGACGTGGTGGCGACCGTCATCACCTGGCTGGTGGTGCGGGTTTCCGACCGCCCGGCGGACGACGAACATCATTACGGCCACGGCAAGTTCGAGAGCCTCTCGGCGCTCGGCGTGATCGCGATGCTTTACGTGCTGGCCGGCGGCATTCTGGTCGAGTCCTGGAGCCGGCTCAGCGAAGGCGCGCCGCCGCCAACGCTGTCGGCGATCCCGTTCGTGGTGCTGGTGATCGACATCATCGTGAATTTCTGGCGGGCGCGGGCGCTGCATCGCACCGCGCGCGACACCAAGAGCCAGGCGCTGGCCGCCGATGCGCTGCATTTTGCGTCCGACGTGCTCGGCTCGATCGCCGTCATGATCGGGCTTGCCCTCTCCGGGCTCGGCTATCTCTGGGGCGACGCCGCCGCCGCGATCGGGGTCGCGATCATGATTTCGGTGCTGGGCCTGCGGCTGGCGCGGTCCACCGTGGAGACCCTGCTCGACCGCGCGCCCGAAGGCGTCTCGGAAAAAGCCGCCGCCGCGATCAGGACGGCGCCCGGTGTGGTCGATGTCGAGCGGCTGCGGGTGCGGATGGTCGGGTCGACGCATTTCATCGACGCCATCGTACAGGTGCCGCGCACCTATCCGATCGACCGCGTCGAAGAGATCAAGCGAATGGCGCAGCAAGCGGTCAGCAAGGCGCTCGGTGACGCCGATCTGACGTTCACCGCCGTGCCGGTCGCGCGCGACAATGAGAGCGTACGGGAACGCATCATGGTGATCGCCCGCAATTCCGGCCTCGCAGTCCATCATGTCACGGTGCACGACCTCGGCGGCAAGCTGACCGTCAGCATCGACCTCGAAGTCGACGGCGATATGCCGCTGACGGCGGCCCACGACATCGCCCATGGACTGGAGCGCAGTATCCGCGACGAATTCGGCGAGGACGTCGAAGTCGACACCCACATCGAGCCGCTGGAGCCGGAATTGCCTTTGGGTACCGATGCCGCGCCCGAACGCGTCGAAACCATCAAGGCCGCGCTATCGCGTTTTGCAGCCGAAGGCGTGATCCACGACGTGCACAATGTGCGGGTGCGCAACACCGACGCCGGCGAAATCGTCAACTTCCACTGCCGCGCCGCGCCCTCGATGAGCGTGATCAGGGTTCATCAGAACGTCGACGAGATCGAGCGCGCGTTGCGCCGTGCGTTCCCCACGGTGAAGCGCGTGATCAGTCACGCCGAGCCGCCGCACGCGCGGTAAAATTTCGACGCCGGGCGCATGTTCTCCTTTCGGACTCATGCAGCCGGTATATTTGCGGGCAGATCGGAGTCCCAATTCCGCGTTGGACAAGATTTATTTTCATTAAAGAATTGTTGACTCTCGACAGCCCGCCAAAACTGGATTCAACTCTCTGTGATTCGGAAGCGACTGGGGCGCCTCCGAGTCACGGTGCAGAAAAGTTCTCCGAGGGGGTCCAGGCATGGCGCGCGCACACGCGGCGAGCGCGTGCGTCCAATCCGATTCGATCAAGGGATTGGCGCAATCGATCGCGAAACCGGCCTATCACCGGCTGTTGGTAGCGGAGCCTGCGCTCCGCCGCGCTGTGCCCACCCTGATCATTGCCTTCCTGATCACGATTTGCCTTGGCGCATTCGTCCAGGTCGTCGATCAGAACCGGCAAAAGCGCGGGACGCTCAAACGCGACCTGGCGGCGGTCGCCGATTTGCTCACCGAACGCCTCGACCGCATCACCTCGATCAGACAGGATCGGGCCGCGACCATCGAGCGCCTGCAGAGCCTGCTGCCCGGCCTCATTCCGTCGTGGGGCGTCGCCGCCGGCCGGCACGTCATCGTCACCGGCGCCGACCAGCGGGTTCTCGCCCGCGTCCCGATCGAAACCATGCTTGGCGATACCGCCGGCATTCTCGAGGCCATCAGCGCCGCACTGTCGCTGACCGGAACGGCGCAGCAAGGCAACGTGGCCGACATCGTCCTGCCCAACGGCAACGGCGCGCTGGCGATCCAGCGTGTCGTCAAATCGCTGCCCGGCCAGGTCATCATCATCCAGGAGAAGGTCGATTCGCTTTGGCGCTCGGACGCTGCCTTGTCGGTGACGCTTTCCGCTACCACCGGCTTTGTCGTGCTGATCCTGGGCTTTGCGTTCCACTGGCAATCGACCCGCGCGCGCGAGGGCGATCTCATCAATGACGCCGTACGCGGCCGGATCGATACCGCGCTCAATCGCGGACGCTGCGGATTGTGGGACTGGGACCTGTCGCGCGGCAGGATTTTCTGGTCTCAGTCGATGTTCACGACGCTGGGGCTCGACACCCGCAACGACCTGTTGACCTTCGGCGAGGTCAACGCGCTGGTGAAGTCCGACGACATCGACCTGTTCGCCATCGCCGATCAGCTCATTTCCGGCAAGATCGACCACATCGACCAGACCTTCCGCATGCAGCACACCGACGGCCACTGGATCTGGCTGCGTGTCCGCTGCGAGCTCAGCCAGGGCGACGCCGATGCCGGCCTGCATCTGATCGGCATTGCCGTCGACATCACCGAGCAAAAGAGCCTCGCCGAGAGAACGGTGGAGGCCGATCTGCGGCTTCGCGATGCGATCGAGACCATCCCGGAAGCGTTCGTGCTGTGGGACGCGGAAGACCGCCTGGTGCTCTGCAATTCGCACTTCCAGCGCCTGCACAGGCTGCCGGATTCGGCGGTGACGCCGGGCACCTCCTATGAAACCGTGATCGAAGTCGGCAGCATGCCGGAAGTCCGCACCAGGCTGCATGACTCCGCTACCCTGTCGCCGGGCGCGCGCACCTTCGAGGCGCAACTCGATGACGGTAACTGGCTGCACATCAGCGAGCGCCGCACCAAGGATGGCGGCTATGTTTCGGTGGGCACCGACATTACCCGCATCAAGGAGCATGAGCAGAAGCTGGTCGACAACGACCTTCGGCTGCGCGCCACCGTGATCGACCTGAAACGTTCGCAGACCGAACTCGAACGCCAGGCCATCGAGCTCGCCGACCTCGCCGAAAAATATTCCGACGAAAAGAACCGCGCCGAGGAAGCCAACCAGACCAAATCCAAATTCCTGGCCAATATGAGCCACGAGCTGCGCACGCCGCTCAATGCCATCATCGGGTTTTCCGAGATCATGGAAAGCGGCCTGTTCGGCACGCTCGGCTCGGAAAAATATCAGGAATACTGCCACGACATTCTCACCAGCGGCCACTATCTGCTGGAAGTCATCAACGACATCCTCGATATGTCGAAGATCGAGGCCGGCCGGATGAAGCTCGACATGGAGCCGCTCGACCTGTCGAAGACGCTGGCGGAATCGCTGCGGGTAGTGTCCGGGCGCGCCGACGACAAGCACCTGTTGCTCGACGCCGATTTCGACGGCACCATTTCGGTGGTGGCCGATCGCCGCGCGGTCAAGCAGATCATCGTCAACCTGCTGTCCAATGCGGTCAAATTCACGCCCGATGGCGGCAAGGTGGTGGTTCGAAGCCGGCTGCTCAGCGATTCCATCATGCTGATGATCGCCGACACCGGCATCGGGATCGCGCCGCATTCGCTGCTGCGGCTGGGCCGGCCGTTCGAGCAGGTCGAGAGCCAGCTCACCAAGACCTATCATGGCTCCGGGCTGGGGCTGGCGATCGCGCGGTCGCTCACCAACCTGCACGGCGGATCGATGAAGCTGCGCTCGAAGCTCGGCACCGGCACCGTGGTCTGCGTCTCGCTGCCGCGCGACGCCCGCAAGGCCAAGGCGAAGATCTCGGTGGCCGCCTAGATAGACGCCAGATTCAGTCATTGCGCGGAGGCGTGCTCTCCAACGTAATTAGAACAGCTTCTCCGGTCTTTCGTGTGTGTGTGCTCAGGGCCGCCGCAAACCCAGGCGCATCGCGTAAACGGAGCAACGCCATAAAGGTTTCGTGCTCCTCGACTGATTCGGTCCAGCGTCGCGCATCGTAATTTGCGACTGCACGCGCGCGAAAGATATTCGCATGCAGCGTCGTCCAAATGTTGAGAAGAACGGGGTTGCCGGCCAGCTTGGTGATCTCAACGTGAATTTCCTGGTTCAATCGAAAATATGCCGTGCGTGCTGCATCACGATGAAGCTGAATCAGCCGCTCATGCATTGCATTCAGTCTGGCGATGTCGTCGTCCGTAGCCAATATTGCTGCCTGAATTCCGGCAACGCCATCCAACGCAACCATGATATCAAATATGTTGGCGATCTCGTCGCGATTGATTGGCGTGATCACGGGTGTCCGGTGCGACCGGAGTTCGATAAGGCCCTCGTTCGCCAATATCTTGAAAGCCTCGCGCAAGGGAGTCCGCGACACGCCGAACGTCTCGCATAGCATTCGCTCGGATAGCGGGGCGCCCGCTTGCAGTTCGCCATTCACGATCATTTCGCGCACCTTCGCGACCAGCTGATCGTGCAGCGACATTCTCTCGATCGGCCTTTTCGAATGGTCTGACGACAATTTCAGCCGAGCCGGCTTGAAGCGCGTGCGAAGTCTGGTTCGTGGCGCGAGTTCGCTCATTCCCGGTAGTCCTCTTTCATGGCTGCTGCCTCAAAACTGCGCTTTTCGCCCATTGAACAAGCATCTATCTTGGGATATAATATATATATGTAATTGATATTACTATTAAATTTATTGATTGCATATCGTATTCAATTTGGCACAGGGATTGCTAGAGCGATAACCCGAACAAGGAATCCGCAGACAACTGACTGGAGATCAGCCGTGAGAAAATTTCTATTGGCTACCCTCATCGCCCTTGGTTTCGCTTCGCTAAACGTCGCGAGCACCTTTGCTCAAGTCGAGCCCTCGATCAAACTCGGTTACGCGAAGTGCGCGCACTGCACGCCGATGTCGCTAACTCCGCAATATGCGAAAGGCGTTCAGATCGACGCCGTCGGCTTCAATACCGGGACCGACGCGCTCACTGCGCTGGTATCCAAGAATATCGATGTCGCCCAGGTCACCTACCTTCACTACGCGATTGCCCTCGACAAGGGCTTCGATGTGGTGGCGATCTCGGGGCAGGTCAACGGCGGCTCCGCGATGCTGGTCGGAAACGATCTGGAAGTCACGCCGAACGATTGGGTATCTCTCAAAAAGGTCATCGCTGACTATAAGGTCGCCGGAAAGCCATTCCGCGTGGCGGCATCCCGCGGAAATGCGCAGGACATTCACATGCGCGGCGCATTTGCCAAACAGGGCATCGATATCAACAAGGACGTGCAGTTCATCAACATTCCGAATCCGTCGGACCACTTGCAAGCCCTACGTCGCGGTGAAATCGAGTTGATCTGCACTGTCGAGCCTTTCGCAACGCAGATACTGCAGAACAAGGCAGCCAAGCTGTTCGGTCTTCCCTACGATCAGGCCGCGGGCAAGCTCACCAACATCATTCTAACCCGCTCGGATATTGTCGCGGCGAAGCCCAAGGAACTCGAGAACACCGTCCGCGCCATAGTTAAGGTCGATGAATTCATCGCAAGCGACAAGGCGGCTCTGGTTGACGTGATCTCAAGGATCACCGGTCTCGACAAGGCAATCGCGGCAGGGGCTGTGGATAATCTCGACCCGGACCCAAAGATGTATCGTGCTTCGGCCGTAGCGATCGCCGGCATGATGCGCGACCTGAAGTATATCAACTCGGATGTCTCGGCCGCGGTCGAGAAAAATATGGATTACCGATTTCTGGAGGCTGCGACCGGCAAGTCCAAAACCGAACTGGGCTATTGAGGTCGATCATGCTCAACGTCCGCTACCTCAGGAAGCTTGATCGCTACGTCGTGCCCATCCTGGTTCTAGCGGGGTGGGAGGCGTTCTCGCGTTCGGGCGCGCTTCCCGCCGCCTTGCTGCCGGCGCCGTCGACCGTGCTGTGGGCATGGGCGGACTGGATTTTCGGCACCGATGGCAACACCCAAACCTACAGCGGGCATTGGCTCTATGACATGGCGTCCAGCTTTTCCCGCGTTCTCGCGGGCTTTGCGATCGCCACCTTGCTTGCTGTTGTGCTGGGCGTTGCCATCGGCTGGTCTCGCGCCACCGAAATCGTCATCGAACCGACGCTGCAAATGCTGCGGCCTATTCCGCCGGTGTCATGGATACCGCTGGCGATCATCTGGTTTGGAATCGCCAACAAGCCCGCAATATTCCTTGTGTTTCTCGGCGCATTTTTTCCGATCCTGCTCAATACGATCCACGGCGTCAAAAGCTGCGATCGTGATCTCATTCGTGCGGGTGCGATGGTCGGCGGTAAAAATCGCCAGCTGCTCCGCTTTATCGTGTTGCCCGCCGCGTTGCCGGACATTTTTGCTGGCCTGCGTATCGGAATTGGGTCGGCATGGATGCTTACCGTTACCGCCGAAATGGTCGCGGTGAAAAGCGGCCTCGGCTACGTGCTGTGGGATTCGTACTATTTCCTGCGTTACGACCTCGTTCTTGCCGCCATGGCCAGCATCGGGCTGCTCGGCTTCCTGAGCGATCTCGGCATCCGCGCCGTCATGGGCCAGGTCCTTCACTGGCAACGCAATACCACCATCCAGGGCGGGGGGTGAGACATGGCAACGATCGAAATCTCCCATCTGTCAAAGGTATTCAAGGACGCCAAGCGGAAGTCCGATGTCGTCGCCCTCGATGACATCAATCTTGAAGTTGCGAAAAACGAGTTTGTTTGCTTGCTCGGGCCCAGCGGATGCGGAAAGTCCACGCTGTTGAATATGATCGCCGGCTTTGAGAAGCCATCTTCCGGTACCGTGACGGTCGATGGGCAGCTGATTTCCGTCCCCGGATCCGATCGAGGTGTGGTGTTTCAGCAAGCCAATCTAATGCCGTGGCTGCCGATCTGGGAGAACGTTGCTTTTCATATGCTTCTGGGTGGCGGCCAAAAACGCGAACGGCGCGCTGTCGCGCAGCGTTATATCGACATGGTCGGGCTTACTGGCTTCGAGAATCACTATCCTTCCGAACTGTCGGGGGGCATGAATCAGCGGGTCGGTATTGCACGCGCACTGCTTATGAATCCGCAGGTTATTCTGATGGACGAACCATTCGGTGCGCTCGATGAGCAAACGCGAATGGACATGCAGAACGAGCTCGTTCGTATCTGGCAGGAACACCAGGGCACTATCGCCTTCGTAACCCACGGCATCGACGAAGCTTTGACACTGGGAACCCATGTCGCTGTGATGAGTGCACGACCGGGCCGCATTCGGGAGATCATTCCGATCGACCTGTCGCGGCCTCGGGACATCACGAGCCCCCAGTTCAACGCAACCAAGCGCCATATCCTCGATCTGCTTCGCTCGGAGCGTGCAAATCAACCCTTGCAAACGATGGACCACTAATGACAAAGCGTGTTCTTCTTGGAATGCTCACCCCTTCGTCCAATACTTCTCTGGAACCGATCACAACCGCCATGGTTGCCGGCCTGCCCGAGGTTTCCGCGCACTTCTCCCGTTTCAAGGTTACGGAAATTGCGCTTTCCAGCAAAGCACTCGCTCAGTTCGACAATGACGAAATCCTCCGGGCGGCAGAATTACTGGCGCATGCGAGGGTCGATTCGATCGGATGGAATGGCACATCCTCCGGATGGCTGGGGTTTGAAGCCGACGTCCGGCTTTGCGAACAGATCACAGCGGCCACGGGAATTCCCGCTACGACCTCAATGCTGGCGCTCAACGAGATCCTCGAGCAGCGCAGAGTAACGAGGCTGGGCTACGTCACGCCTTATCTGGATGACGTTCAGGCTAAAATCCTCGAAAACTACAGCAAGCTCGGTATCGTCTGCCAGGGCGAGCGGCATCTCGGCCTACAGGACAACTTTTCCTTTTCGGAGGTGCCGGTTTCGCAACTGGAGGCGATGACCCGCGACGTTGCAAAGGACAGGCCGGATGCGATCACGATCATCTGCACCAATTTGAAGGCCGCGCCCTCGGTTGCGAAGCTGGAACGCGAAACCGGCATTCCAATCTATGACACGATCGCGACGGTTGTCTGGAAATGTCTTAGGCTCGCCGGCGTGGACACCCGGCGCGTGACAGAGTGGGGTTCGCTGTTCCAACAAGTTGCGTGATCGCTTGCAGCAGGTTGCGTGTTGCTATCTGGAGAATGAACCATGGCTGCTTTCGACACTGTCATTCGTCACGGCACGATCGCTACAGCAAGCGAGACGTACAAGGCCGATGTCGGGATCAGGGACGGGCGCATCGTCTCCATCGGGGAGTCGCTAACCGACGCTGACGAAGTTGTCGATGCCGCCGGCTTGCTGGTTCTGCCCGGAGGCATCGATAGCCATGTCCATATCTCCCAGCCATCCGGACCAGGGATCGTCATGGCAGACGATTTTGCCAGTGCGACGCGAGCAGCGGCCTTCGGGGGTAATACTTTTGTGATGCCGTATTGTCTTCAGGCCAAGGGGCAGCCATTGCGGGAGGCATTGAAGAATTATCACGCGCTCGCGGACCAAAACTGCCACATCGATCATTCCTTTCATCTCATTATTGCTGATCCCACCGAGAACGTCCTTGGGCAGGAGCTGCCGGCACTGGTCGCCGACGGCTACACTTCTCTCAAGATTTTTATGACCTATGCTGACCTGGCACTGAGCGATTTCCAGATCCTCGAAGTTCTTGCGGTCGCGCGGGAGTCGGGCGCCCTCGTTCAGATTCATGCGGAAAACTACGATGCCATCCGCTTTCTAGTCGACCGGCTAGAACGCGCCGGAAATACGGGGCCGTATTTTCACGGCAAATCGCGTCCCATCATCGTGGAGCGGGAGGCCACCAGCCGCGCGATCTCCCTGGCCGAGTTGATCGACGTCCCCATCGTCATCGTCCATGTCTCCAACCGGGAAGCGATGGACGAGATCAGGCGCGCGCAGATGCGCGGCTTGAAGATTCATGGTGAGACCTGCCCCCAATATCTGGTCTTGACGCAAGACGATCTGAAGGATCTCGGCATGGAGGGCGCGAAGTATGTCTGTTCTCCGCCGCCTCGGGACAAAGCAAGTCAGCAGGCATGCTGGGAAGGGCTTCAACAAGGCATCTTCTCGCTGTTTTCTTCCGACCATTGTCCGTTTCGCTACGACGACGAAGCCGGCAAGCTCACGCCCAACGCGCGAACCAGCTTTCGCTGGATTCCAAACGGCATTCCCGGAATCGAGACACGCCTTCCAATTCTGTTTTCCGAAGGCGTCAGTAAGGGGCGCATTTCGCTGAACCAGTTCGTCGCGCTGACCGCGACAAACCATGCCAAGACCTATGGGCTGCCCAGAAAAGGCTCAATTGCTGTCGGGAATGACGCAGACATTGCAATTTGGGATCCCAGAAGAACGGCCACCCTATCGCAAAAGGACCTCCATCACGGCGCCGATTACACTCCTTACGAAGGTTTTCAGATCACAGGATGGCCTATCGCGACGATGTTGCGCGGTCGCTTCGTTGTACGTGAAGGAAAACTCGTTGGCGACAAATCTTACGGCCGCTACCTCAGTCGAGGGAAGCCGTTCGAACCCTCGGCAATGCCGGCGAAATGACGAACACCAGCTTTCTGACAGTATCTTTCCTGTTTCCCGCAAAGTGCGGTTATGAGAACGGCGACGGCCGAACAAATATGAGACTGGCCGTTGAATCCACTTCGCTCGAAAACGATTCTAGTTCCGCCCCTCGACAATATCCCCGAACACCCGGCGCACCTCGATCTGGGTCTCCTTGACCCGCGCCTCGAGCGAGGAAAAGTCCGGGGCGTCGCCGGCCCGCGCCAGCACGCGCAGCAGGTCCTCGCCTGAGGTTTCCGGCTTGAATTTTTCGCTGACGCAGAGCCGCAGAATCTGCGTCAGGTCATGATACAGCCGCGTCGCCGAACGCAAGGTCTCTGCTGCCGATTGCGGCAGCACACCGAGCCGCGCGGCGCTGTCGAGCACCTGCAGTGTGGAGACGTCGAGAATCTCCGGCTTGTCGGCGGCGTGAACCAGCTGGAGAAATTGCGCGATGAAGTCGATATCGACCATGCCTCCGGCGGCATATTTCAGATCCCAGACGTCGCCCTCGCCCTTCTCCAGCGCGATGGCGCGGCGCATGTCCGCGACGTCGTCGGCGACGCTGGTGCGGTCGCGCGGCCGCGTCAGCACGGCGCGAATGATGTTTTCGATACGGGCGCGAAATTCCGGCGGCGCCGAGATCACGCGCGCGCGGGTCAGCGCCATGTGCTCCCAGGTCCAGGCTTCGCGCTCCTGATAGTCGGCGAAGGAATCGATCCGCGAGGCCACCGGCCCCGCGCGCCCGGACGGGCGAAGCCGCATATCGACGTCGTAGAGCACGCCGTAGTTGGTCCGCGTCGTGAAGGCGCTGATCAGCCGCTGGGTGAAGCGGGCAAAATACTGGGCGCCGTCGAGCGACCGCTCGCCGTCGGAGTCCGGGTATTCGTGATCGAAGTCGTAAAGCAGGATCAGATCGAGATCGGACGAGGCGGTCATCTCGCGGCTGCCGAGCCTGCCCATCGCCAGGATGGCGGTCTGCTGCCCCTTGATCCGGCCGTGCTGGGCCGCAAACCGATCGGTGACCAGGCCATGCACGGTGTGGACGATGCCCTCGGCGACGTCGGCGAATGCGACGCTGGCCTGTTGGGCCGAGACCGTGCCGGACAGGATTCGGGTGCCGATCAGGAACAGGCTCTCCTGACCGAACAGTCGCAGCCGGTCGAGAAACTCTTCGTAGGAATTCGCGTCCGCCAGCGTCGCCGCCAGCCGCGCGGACAATTCGCGCTGGTCCGGCATCGCGCCGAAGAAGCGCGGATCGATCAGTCCGTCCATGATCTGCGGCTGCCGCGCCAGCATATCGCCGAGCCGGGGTGCTGCGCCGAGAATGAGCGCCACCAGCGCGACGAGGTCGCGGTTCTGGCTGAGCAGCGAGATCAGCCGCCCGCCGCGCTGCAGCGCCTGCAGAAAGCGGTCGAACGCCGTCACCGCATGATCGGGTTCTTCGGCATGAGCCAGGCCGTCGATCAATCCCGGTACGAACTCGAGGAAGGCGTTCCGGGTCGCCTCGACGCGCAGCGCGCGATAATCGCCGGTCATCCATTGCTGGACGCTCTTCGCCACCACGATCGGGTTCTTGAAGCCGAGCGTGACCAGATGTTCGATCAGGCGCGGATCGTCCGGACCGGCGCTGTAATCCGCCGCCGGCAGTTTCGCGGTGCCGGCCGGATCGCCCTCGAACAGCTTGCCGTAATGGCCCTGCACGACGTTGAGATGGCCCAGCAGGTCGTCGGCGAAGGCGGCGCGGCTGGCGTAGCCGAAGAAACCGGCAAAGCGCTCCATCGCCTCGGCGTCGTCGGGCAAGGCATGGGTCTGCTCGTCCGCGACCATCTGCAGCCGGTGTTCGACCCGCCGCAGAAAGATGTAAGCCGCGGTGAGTTCGTCGCGCGCGGCGAAGGTGATCCAGTTGCTCGAGGCCAGCACGGCCAAGGCTTCCAATGTCGGTCGCACCCGCAATTCCGGATGCCGGCCGCCGGCGATCAATTGCTGGGTCTGCGCGAAAAACTCGATCTCGCGGATGCCGCCCCGCCCGACCTTGACGTTGTGCCCCTCGACCGCGATCTCGCTCTGCCCGCGAAACGTCTGCATCTGCCGCTTCATGTCGTGCACGTCGGCCAGGGCCGCGAAATCCAGATGCTTGCGCCAGACGAAGGGCGCGATTTCCGCCACCAGCGCCTCGCCGGCTATGGCGTCGCCGGCGCAGGGCCGCGCCTTGATCATGGCGGCGCGTTCCCAGGTCCGCCCTTCCCGCTCGTAATAATGCAGCGCCGCGGCCATCGAGATCGCCACCTGCGTCGAGGCCGGATCCGGCCGCAGCCGCAGATCGACCCGGAACACGTAGCCATCGCCGTTGCGCTGCTGCAATATCCGCGCAAGCGCCTGCGTCACGCGCACGAAGAACGTCTGCGGTTCGATGTCAGGCGCCAGCGTCGGCGCTTCGGAATCGAAGAACACGATCAGATCGATGTCGCTGGAATAATTCAGCTCGCCCGCGCCCATCTTGCCCATGGCGAGCACGACGAGGCCGCTGTTGTCCTCGGGGGAATCGAGGCTGGGCGGCGCCAGCCTGCCGCGTCCAGCTTCCTGCCGCAGCAAAAAGCGCAGCGCCGTCCGCACTGAGACGACCGCGAGATCGGTCAGCGCCGCGGTCACCTGCATGACCGGCCAGAGGCCGCCGATGTCGCACAGCGCGATCAGCAGAGCCGCCTCCGATTTCATGCGGCGAAGCAATTGCATCACGTCGGCTTCGTTGGACGCCGCCGAGACGTCGCAGCAGGTATTTTCGATCAGCCGGGCCAGATACGACTCCGGTTCGCATTCGAGCAGCCGGATCGCGCGCGCGCCGTCGGCGCGCAGCAGATCGAACAGATAGGGAGAAGCTTCGGCGATGCCGAGAAGGATGGTTCTGGCGCGCGGAAAACGGCCGGTCAGATCGTCGATCGCAGTCGCCTGCGCCGGCGCCAGATCGGTCAGCCAGTCTGCCAGTCGCTGTTCGGCCTTGTCGGGAGCGGACACATGCGGTCCGTCCACAAACCGCGCGGCCAGACGATGTTGGTCCGCGTCGCCCTTCGCGGATGAGGTCATGCCACCTTCTGTGGCACATCCGGCGTTTGAGCCGCAAGCCTGTCACTGGCGCCGGCCCGGCCCGGGATCGCCAATGTCGCCGACAGGCCGGGCCGCGCGTCACCGAGCCTGAGCTCGCCGCCATGCAGCGTCGCCACAGCCGAGGCCAGGCTGAGGCCAAGGCCGGAGCCCGGCTGGGTGCGGCTGGCCTCCAGCCGGACAAACCGCTCGACCGCGTGGCTGCGGTCGGCTTCCGGTATCCCCGGCCCATGGTCGGTGACGCTGAGCAGCACGGAAGCGCCGTCGCGCTGCGCCTCGATCACGATCTCCTTGCTGGCGGCCGCCGCAACGGCCTCGACGCCCGGCGGCTGCGCGGCGGTAACCGGCTTGCCGTATTTGATCGCATTCTCCACCAGGTTCGCCAGCGCCTGGCTGATCAATTCGCGGTTGCCGTGAACGGGTGCCGGAGAGGTCTTGACGCGCAAGGTCATGCCGCCGTCTTCGGCCAGCGGCTCATAGAGCTCCTGAATGCCCCTGGCGACGTCGGCGGCGTCGAAATCATCCATATTGCCGCGGGCTTGCCCGGACTCGGCGCGCGCGATCATCAACAGCGCATTGAAGGTGCGGATCAGACCATCGGATTCCTCGATGGTTCGTTCCAGGGCGCTGCGGTAGTCGGCCTCGCTGCCGGACTTCGCCAGTGCCTCTTCGGCGCGATTGCGCAGCCGTGTCAGCGGCGTCTTCAGATCGTGGGCGATGTTGTCGGAAACTTCCTTCAGCCCCATCATCAGGGCTTCGATCCGCTCCAGCATGGCGTTGAGATTTTCCGCCAGGCGGTCGAGTTCGTCGCCACTGCGCCCGACCGGCAGCCGCCCGGTCAAATCGCCCGCCATGATGCGCTGGGTCGTGCCGGTCATGGCGTCGATGCGCCGCAGCACCCGGCGCGCGACAAAGATGCCGCCGCCGAGGCCGAGCACGACGACGACCAGCAGCGACCATTGCGCGGCTTTCGCGACAATGCCGAACAGCCGCCGCCGCTCCTCCAGGTCACGCCCGATCAGGAGCCGGAAACCGCTGCTGAGTTCGGTGACGCGCACCAGCGCGCGGTGGTCGCGGGTTTCCTGCTCGTCAAGCCGCCGGTAGGCGGTTTCCGACCAGCCGGAGGTCGCCATCACGCCCGGGGCCAGTGAGCCGACATTGCCGGCGACGGCCTGCCCCGCCGGCGTGGTCACGAGATAAAGATTGGCGCCGGGCCGCAGCGCCCGGTTCTCGATCGTGAACACCAGCCCGCGCAGCCCGCGCCGCGCATAGATATCGCTGACCTCGTCGATTTCGGCATTCACGGTGGTGGTGATCTGCTCGGTGATCAGCCGGCGCGTATTCCAGGCGAAATAGCCCAGCAGCGAAGCGGCAAACAGCGCAAACAGCAACAGGTAGACCAGCGTCAACCGGAACGCCGTGGTGCGGATCAGCTTACCGAATGCCGTCACGGATCATGTATCCCGCGCCACGGATCGTGTGCAGCAAGGGCCGCTCGAAGCCCTTGTCGATCTTGGAGCGCAGCCGCGAAATATGCACGTCGATGACGTTGGTCTGCGGATCGAAATGATAGTCCCAGACGTTTTCCAGCAGCATGGTCCGCGTCACCACCTGCCCGGCATGCTTCATCAGATATTCCAGCAGCCGGAACTCGCGCGGCTGCAGCGTCAATTCGTCCTTGCCGCGCGCGACCCGGTGCGAAAGCCGGTCGAGTTCGAGGTCGCCGACGCGATAGGTGGTTTCCTCGGCCGGACCGCCATGGCGGCGCGACAGCACTTCGACCCGCGCCAGCAACTCGGCGAAGGCATAGGGCTTTGGCAGATAATCGTCGCCGCCGGCACGCAAGCCCTTGATGCGGTCGTCGACCTGCCCGAGCGCCGAGAGAATCAGCACCGGCGTGCGATTGCCCTTTTCGCGCAAGCTCCCGATCAGCGACAGGCCGTCGCGCTTCGGCAGCATGCGGTCGACCACCAGCACGTCATAGTCGCCGGATTCGGCAAGCGACAGGCCTGCCTCGCCGTCGCCGGCGAGATCGGCGATGTGACCGACCTCGCGAAACGCCTTCACCAGATAGTCGGCGGACTCGCGGTCGTCCTCGATGATCAAAAGGCGCATATGGCGATCGTTGGCGGTCAAGGCAGTTGAGCTTTTTGTCACCATGGCGCGGCCGGCATCCTCATGCAAGGCGACCCGTCGCCTCGCGGTTAAGCAAAAAAGCGGGCGGTGAAGCTGGGGGACTTCACCGCCCTTAGGACCTTCCGACGGAGGGGGGGCGTATTCCACCGGAAGGTAACTGAAGGGAGCGGGTTTTGAGGCCCGCCCCCCGGAAAGAGCCGTCGGCGGGGGCGACTAATGCCGGCGACACCCTCCATCTCGTAAGACGCTCCGTGCTCAGCCTTTCGCCAGCGGCACCGCGACGAAGCGCGACGATCCACCGGTCTTGACCCGCATCAGAACGCTGTTCTTGTTGTCGGTGCGCGCGGCGTTGATGGCTTCGCGCACGTCTCCGGCATTGGTGACGCTCTTGCCGGCGACTTCGAGAATCACGTCGCCTTCCTTGAAGCCGCGCTCCGCCGCCGCACTCTTCGGGTCGACCTCGGTCACCACGACGCCATCCTTGCCGGCGCCGGCAACGCTGTTGGCCGGCGCGAGCGTCAGACCGAGCTTCGGCACATCGGTTCCCTTGGTCGCGCCACCCTTGTCCTTGTCGGTGTCGGCCTTGGCTTCCACCGTATTCGGCAACTGGCCGAGCGTCAGGTCGATGACCTTGTCCTGGCCCTTACTCAGCACGTTGATCTTCACCGCATTGCCGGGCGCGAGGGCGCCGATGGTGCGGGCGAGTTCGCGGGCATCCTTGACCGGCTCGCCGTTGACCGCCGTGATCACGTCGCCGGATTGGATACCGGCCTTTGCCGCCGGGCCATTGGCCTGCGGTTCCGCGACCAACGCGCCTTCCGCCTTCTTGAGACCGAGGCTGTCGGCGATGTCAGCCGTCACCGGCTGGATCTGGACGCCGATCCAGCCACGGCTCACCGAGCCCTTGTCCTTGAGCTGGGCAATCACGCCCTTCACGGTCGAGGCCGGGATCGAGAACGCAATGCCGACACTGCCGCCTGACGGCGAATAGATCGCGGTGTTGACGCCCATCACTTCGCCGTCGGTGTTGAAGGCAGGGCCGCCGGAGTTGCCCTTGTTCACGGGCGCGTCGATCTGGATGAAATCGTCATACGGGCCGTTGCCGATGTCGCGGCCGCTGGCCGAAACGATACCGGCCGTCACCGAGCCGCCGAGGCCGAACGGATTGCCGACCGCCAGCACCCAGTCGCCGATCCGGGGCTTGCCGTCGGAAAGCTTGGCGAACGGGAAGTCGGTGCGGCCGGCGACCTTGATCAGCGCCACGTCGGTGCGCGGATCGGTGCCGATCACCTTGGCGGTGTAGGTCTTGCCGTCGTCCATCGTGACTTCGACCTTGTCGGCGCCGTCGACCACGTGGTTGTTGGTCACGGCAAATCCGTCGGCCGAGATGAAGAAGCCCGAACCCTGACCCGTCACCGGGCCGCGGCCGCCGCGCGGTCCACCGCGCAGGCCCGGGGGCAGGCCGTCAGGTCCGCCGAAACGCTTGAAGAAGCGCTCCATCGGCGAGCCCGGCTGGAACGGCGAGTCGTCGTTGTTGCTGGAGCTGTCGTCCTTGGCGACCTTCTCGGCGATATTGATCTTGACCGAAATCACCGACGGCTTCACGCGCTCGACGATGTCGGCAAAGCCGACAGGCTTCTCCACTTTGCGGACTTCGGTGCTGACCTGCGCATGCGCGGTGCTGCTGAAGACGTCAACCGGTCCATGCGAGGGGCTGAAGCCGTAGACGGCGACGCCGAGGCCGGCCACGACCGAGGCCATCAGCGCGAATTTGCGGGCCGAGAACAGCTGGCGACGCGGCGCGCGATACGACGGAAGCGACGAGAAATCTGTGGGACGTTCGGTCATGTAGAAAATCTCCAGAGCCTGATTCGACGGTGCGGGGGCAAGCACCTTACGGATCGGAAGATGGGGATCTGCGCCTTACCGCGCGCTGGCGGGGGAATTAAACTTTTGTAATGAAGGTGGATGCCGCTGCGGCGGAATATCGCAGGGCGGACAAGGGGTTAGTCGCAGGGCTAGACCGGCTTGTCCGGCGAGGTTACCGCTCCGATCAGCCGTTCCAGCCGGGCCTCTTCGTCCGCAGTCAGCTTGACCAGGGATTCGTCGTCCCTGGCGAAAGATCCGGAGCGCCGCCGGCTATAGGTCCACAGCGCCAGCCCGCCTCCGGCCAGCGCCAGCGGCGGCAACAGCCACAACAACAGCGTGCGGGAGTTGAGCCGGGGTTTCAGCAGCACGAACTCGCCATAGCGCGCCACCAGGAAGTCGATCACCTGGGCGTCGCTGTCGCCGGACGCGATCCGCTCGCGCACCAGCAGGCGCAGGTCGCGCGCCAGCGGAGCGTCGGAATCGTCGATCGACTGGTTTTGGCACACCATGCAGCGCAGTTCGCGCGACAGATCCCGCGCCCGGGCTTCCCTGGCCGGATCGGACATGATCTCGTCGGGTTGCACGGCATGGGCGGTGGATACGGCAAGAGCCGTCATCAACACGACGATTGAAATCGCAATCAGCTTCCGCACTCGGTCCGTTTCCCTCATCCCGAAGCAGCATCCGATGGATGCGTCTCGCAGGATGGCTTGAACAACTCATCCTTCGAGACGCCGCTTCGCGACTCCTCAGGACGAGGAAAAGTCCTTACTCCGCCGCCTGCAAGCCACGCAAAGATTTCGCGGGCTTCGGAGCTCCGACCCGCAACCGGCGGTCCGACAACGACAGCATGCCGCCGAACGCCATCAGCATGGGGCCCCACCAGATCAGCAGCACCAGCGGCTTGTGATATATCCGCACCGCGATCGCGCCGTCGGCGGCGGTCTCGCCCAGCGAGATATAGAGCTGGCTCGCGCCGCGCGTCAGCAACGCGGCTTCGGTGGTCGAGGATCCCCGCGCGGTGAAGTTGCGCTTCGACGGCGTCATCTCCCTGAGCCGCTGGCCATCGAGGTTGACCGTGAACTGCGCCAGCATTTCGCGGAAATTCGGTCCCTGCCGCTGCGTCACGCCGTCGAGCTTCAGTTCGTAGCCGGCGATTTTCGCGACGTCGTCGGGCCTCATCGTTCCGATATATTCGCTGTTCCACGTGGTTTCGCAGACGATCCCGATCAGAGCGACGCCGACGCCGGCATGGGCGAACGCCGAGCCCCAGGTCGCGCGCGGCAGTCCGCGCGCGCGCCGCGTCGCCGTTGCGAACGGCACCCGGAACAGACCGCTACGCTCGGCGAGGTCGGTCAGCGCGCCCACGATGACAAAGATGGCGAGCCCGATCGCGAGCGGCGCGAAGGCATTGCCGCCGCGCGTCCACGCCCACAGCATGGCAACCGCGAGCAGCGCCGCGATCCCGGCAGCGGTCAGGCGTTGCGCCGCGCCGAGCAGATCGCCGCGCTTCCACGCCAGCAGCGGCCCGAACGGCACCGCGATCATCAAGGGCAGGAACAGCGGCCCAAAGGTCAGATTGAAAAACGGCGCACCGACCGAAATCTTGTCGCCGGTCAGGACTTCCAGCGCCAGTGGATACAGCGTTCCGATGAACACGGTCGCGCACGCTGCGGTGAGGAACAGGTTATTGAGCACCAGCGCGCCTTCGCGCGAGATCGGCGCGAACAACCCGCCCTGCTTCAGCGCCGACGCCCGCCAGGCATAGAGCGACAGGCTGCCGCCAATGAAGATGCAGAGGATCAGAAGGATGAACACGCCCCGCGTCGGATCGGTCGCGAACGCATGCACCGACGTCAGCACGCCGGAGCGCACCAGGAAGGTACCCAGCAGCGACAGCGAGAAGGTCAGGATCGACAACAGGATAGTCCAGACCTTCAGCGCGTTGCGCTTTTCCATCACGACCGCGGAATGCAGCAGCGCGGTGCCCGCGAGCCACGGCATCAGCGAGGCGTTCTCGACCGGATCCCAGAACCACCAGCCGCCCCAGCCGAGTTCGTAATAGGCCCAGTACGAGCCCATCGCGATGCCGAGCGTGAGGAAGATCCACGCCACCAGCGTCCACGGCCGCACCCAGCGCGCCCATGCCGCGTCGATCCGGCCCTCGAGCAACGCCGCGACGGCGAATGAAAACGAGATCGAGAAGCCGACATAGCCGAGATAGAGCATCGGCGGATGCACCGCGAGGCCGATGTCCTGCAGCACCGGATTGAGGTCGCGGCCCTCGATCGGCGGGCTGGCGATGCGCAGGAACGGGTTCGAGGTGATCAGGATGAACAGATAGAACGCGCTGGCGACCCAGCCCTGCACCGCCAGCACATGGGCGCGCAGCGTCAGCGGCAGATTGTTGCCGAATGCGGCGACCAGACCGCCGAACAGCGCCAGGATCGACACCCACAACAGCATGGAGCCTTCATGATTGCCCCATACGCCGGTGATCTTGTAGAGCAGCGGTTTGGTCGAATGCGAGTTCTCGTACACGTTGACGACGGAGAAATCGGAAACGATGTACAACGCGACCAGCGCCGCGAACGACACCGCGACGAACAACAGCTGCGCCAGCGCCGTTGCGCGGGCGACATTCATCAAGGCGGGATCGCGCCAGCGCACGCCGAGGATCGGCACGGTGGACTGGATCAGCGCCAGGGCCAACGCCAGCACCAGTGCGTAATGTCCTGATTCCGCGATCACTGCGAAACCCCCTGTCTCGCCTGCGACGCGCCCTGCGTAGCGGCAGCGGGTTTGGCGTCGTAATTCGGCTTCGCGCCGTAATCGTCCTTCCAGTGTCCCTGCTTCTTCAGCGCGTCGGCGACTTCCTTGGGCATGTAGGTCTCATCGTGCTTGGCCAGCACGGTATCGGCCTTGAACACGCCTGTTGCGTCGAGGGCGCCCTCGGCGACCACACCCTGCCCTTCGCGAAACAGATCGGGCAGGATGCCCTTGAAGGAAACCGGCAGCGCGCTGCTGCCGTCGGCAACCTGGAATGTGACCGCAAGATTGTCGCCGCGGACCAGCGATCCCGGCTGCACCAAACCACCGAGCCGGAAACGTTTGCCGGCGGCAACAGGCTTTTCGGCCAGCATCGTAGGCGTCGAGAAGAACACGATCGAATCGCGCATCGCGTTCAATACCAGGGCCGCCGCGACGGCGAGCACCGCGAGCGAGCCCCCGATCATTGTCAAACGCCGTTGCTTGCGCGTCATGCCTGCCTCTGGTCGCTCATCCGTCGAGCCCGAGATTCTTCAGGCCCTCATTCAGTTGCCGCAGCCGCTCGGCGTCATTGGCGACGGCCTGACGGGCGTCGCCAAGCGCGCTTCTTGCCTTGTCGCGATCGCCCATCACCATATAGGCCCGCACCAACCGCAGCCATCCTTCGACGTCGTCGCCGTCTTGCTTCAATCGCGTGGCGAGGCGCTCGACCATGCCACGAATCATGGCGCCGCGGTCGGTCTCATTCATGTCTTTTGCCGCGGCCATCGCTTCATTTGACAGCGCCGGAACCGGCGCACCGCCCACCCGGACCAGGGCGGCCTGCACCAGCGGACGCCACGGCGCATCCGGTGGCGCTTTTACCAGCATGGCGCGCCAGATCGAGGCGGCCTCGCTGCTGCGGCCATCCTGCTCGGCAGCCAGCCCCAGGAAGTAGCTCGCCTTGACCTCGTCGGCGTTCAGCGCGACGGCGCGCTCGAATTCGGCCTTCGCTTCCGCGGTGACCACGCCACCCGCCGCGGCGGCCAGGGCTTCGCCGAGATCGGACCGGCGCTCGGGACTGTCGCCGTTGTAGGTGATCGAATTGCGATAGGCGCGGACCGCTTCATCATAGCGGCCGAGCCGTGCCAGTACCGGCGCCAGCACGTTCCAGCCGCGGCCATCGGTCGGATTCTTCTCCAGATGCGCCTCGACCTGCGCCACCAGATTGTCAAACGGCTGCGCGACGTCGGGCGCGCGGGCGCGCTGGGCCAGCGGAAAATCGCCAAGCCGGGGCGATCCCAATGGGAGGTAAGTCGCCACCGCCACGATCGGGAGCCCAACCAGGGCCAGGATGGCCGCGGATCGCCGCAACCCGGTGTTCGCTGCGATCAGCGGGCTGTCCTGACTATCCCGTGCGGCCAGCAGGCGACGGCTGATCTCGACGCGCGCGGCTTCGGCTTCGGAGGCACCGATCAGTCCGGTGGCGACGTCGCGGTCGATCTCGCCGAGCTGGTCCCTGTAGACGGCAGCCTCGCTGCCTTCGCTTTGCGGCCGGCCACCCCGGCTCAACGGCCAGAGCACGGCGAAGATCGCCGCAACCGTCATCAGCGCGAACACAAACCAAAGCGTCATCAGCCAAGTTCCGGTGGAACGGCGCCACAGGCAAGGCACCGATGCGCCGCTTTACACCACGGGCGGCGAACCGGGCAATTGACAATTATCAATAGGCCGGCGCGGCGGGAAAGTCCCGAAAACCCGACGAAAACCGTGTCAGCGGACGTGAAACCCGGTGCTTTGCGCGACACAGGCACCATGTCCGTTCAGCGCTTTCAGATAATAGTCCCCCGGCTTGACCGTGGCCGGCAGCCTGATCCTGAGCGAGCCGGTGGGGACCGGCGACGCAATCGTCGTGATCGGATCGGGTAGTTGCTGATCGCTGGTCCTGTCGACCAGAACGACCTTGGCGCCGATCATGAGGTTTCGATATGTTGCGGAGACGACGCCGTTTTCCAATTCAACGAAATTAATGACTGCGTTCATATTTCAAATTCAAATGACTTGATGATCGGGCACAGCAAACGTGTATGTCCCGCGCCGAATTCAGTCAACCAAAAATTGTAACTTAGAATTTCACCATCTGTTTAACTGGCGCGCGAGGGCTTGCGTTCGACAGTCACTGCGTTTTCGGCCGCCCTGCTCATCAACGATGCATAGTCCTGGCCGAACAATACCTCGCAGAAGCGGATCGCCGCCTTGACCTGCATCTGCCGGTAGCCGCGCGTCTTGGCGTCGCCGCCGCGCAGCGATTGCACCAGCGACTCGGTGGACTTCTCGACGTATTGCTGCAAGTCGGAATAGGTCCGCAACGTGACCTCGTTGATCGCGAGCTCGCTGGCGTAGGTGCGGCACACCGCGACGAAATCGATCAGGGCGGCGGCTTCATCGACTTCGCCGGGGTCGATCTTGGCGCCGGTCGGAATATCCTTGTCGGCGCGTTGACGCAGCAGGCGCCGAACCCGGCCGGGCACGCTGTCGATTTCCGATTGCAGGGCGTTGGAAATATCGGCCCGGATCGACGTCAGCTGCTTGCCCCAGGAAGAATCGTTGCGCAGATCGAGCTCGGTCCGCAACCCGCGCACACCGTCATGGAGGGTCTTGAGCTGTTCGGCAACGGTGTCGAAATGGCCGCGCTTGATATCGGTCCGCAGACTGGCCGCGAGGAACGACAGATCGTGCAGCGCGATGGTGACCGCAACCCCGTAAGGCGTGGCGGCAACGCGGATTTCATCGTCGGACGCCGCCATCTTGATAGCCAGGCGGATGATCTGCCACGGCGCGGGCAACCGCTGCATCAACATCGACAGCGCGAACGGCAGTAACTGCGGGGTTTGCAGTGAAGGAACATTGAGGCACGCGCCTATCGAGGCGACCTGCGGATCCGCGAATACGCGCAGCAAACTGGGTAGCCAGCCGCTGAGGGTATCGAGTGCTTCGCGGGCCTGCAGGACCGAGCCGATCGGCAGCACATCCTCGATGACCTTGGGCGGACCGATCCGGGTCAGCGCGCGCTGATGGTCGCCGCCGGGCACCGGCGTGGCGATCATGAAGATCGCATCCGCCGCGGCGTGCTGAAACTTGCGGACGGCAACCTCGAGATCGGACGTCGTCCCGGCTTCCCGCACCCGGGCCAGCGCGGCGTCGAATTCGCGCGCCTGATCGGGCGCACCCTCGCGGTTCAGCCATTGCCAAACCGGCAGCAACGACGCGCGGCGGATCTGACCCGGCCGCACCGTGGCATTGCCTTCGACGAGAAATGGCTCGAGCGGGCGGAACAGCAGGCGGGCCGGATCGTCGACGCGCGGCCGCGCCTCCTCGTCGGTTCCGCGCACGATCTTGCGCAATTGTTCGAGCACGAAGGTGGCAACCGTAGTGTCTTCGCCCCGTTCGATGGCGCGCTCGAACTCCCGCATCAGCAGCGCCTGCGCCTGCGGCGGAAGCTGCGCAAGATAGTCTCTCAGCCGCTCGATCGATGTCTGGCTCATGCGCCCGGTATGGATGCGTGTTACGCTTGGACGGCGATAGGCGTCCACCGGTCATCATAAAAGCCCCGGCGTTAAGAAGCCGTTTAGGAATAACGCATTGGCCGGCGCTCTGCGGGTTCCGGGCCGCCGTCGACCCCCAAGGTTTCGGGCACTCCGCGGCGCTCACACCCCCGGCAGCACCAGTTCGGCCCGCAATCCCCCGATCGGCGCATTGCCGAGGGAAAGACTGCCGCCGTACAGGGCCGCGAGGTCGACCACGATCGACAGCCCCAGCCCCGAACCCGGCTTGGATTCGTCCAGCCGCTGGCCCCGGCGCGAGACCTGCGC
>JAYSPJ010000079.1:0-3670 GCA_043722155.1 Bradyrhizobium sp. | reverse complement strand
GGACATCATCTTCGATCCGAATATTTTTGCGATCGCGACCGGGCTCGAGGAACACAACAATTACGGCGTCGACTTCATCGAGGCGACGCGCTGGATCCGGCAAAACCTGCCGCACGCGCATATTTCCGGCGGCGTGTCGAACCTGTCGTTCTCGTTCCGCGGCAACGAGCCGGTGCGCGAGGCCATGCATTCGGTGTTCCTGTATCATGCCATCAAGGCCGGCATGGACATGGGCATCGTCAATGCCGGGCAGATGATCGTCTATGACGACATCGATCCCGAACTGCGCCGGACCTGCGAAGACGTCATTCTCAACCGCGATCCCGGCGCGTCCGAGCGGCTGCTGCAACTGGCCGAGAAATTCCGCGGCAAGGAGAAACAGACCAGGGAGCAGGATCTGGCCTGGCGCGAATGGCCGGTTGAAAAGCGGCTCAGCCACGCGCTGGTGCACGGCATCACCGAATATATCGAGGCCGACACCGAAGCCGTCCGCCAGACGGTCGAGCGCCCGCTCAACGTCATCGAAGGCCCGCTGATGGCCGGCATGAACATCGTCGGCGACCTGTTCGGCGACGGCAAGATGTTTTTGCCGCAGGTGGTGAAATCCGCCCGCGTCATGAAGCAGGCGGTGGCCTATCTGATGCCGTTCATGGAGGAAGAGAAGGCGCGCAACAAGGCCAACGGCATCGTCGGCGACGGCCGCAACTCCGCCGGCAAGATCGTGCTCGCCACCGTCAAGGGCGACGTCCATGACATAGGCAAGAACATCGTCGGCATCGTGCTGCAATGTAACAATTTCGAGGTCATCGACCTCGGCGTCATGGTGCCGGCCTCGAAGATCATCGAGACGGCGAAGGCCGAGGGCGCCGATATCATCGGGCTGTCCGGCCTGATCACGCCGTCGCTGGACGAGATGAGTTTTCTGGCCGGCGAGCTGGAGCGCCAGGGCATGACCGTGCCGCTGCTGATCGGCGGCGCCACCACCAGCCGGGTCCATACCGCCGTCAAGATCGACCCGAACTACCGCGGCGGTCCTGTGGTGCATGTCAACGACGCCAGCCGCGCCGTCGGCGTGGCCTCGTCGCTGCTGTCGCCGGAACGGCGCGAGGCCTATGCCGCCGAGGTGCGCGCCGATTACGCCAAGATCTCCGCGGCGCATTTCCGGGCGCAGGCCGACAAGAAACGGCTGAAGCTGGCGGACGCGCGTGCCAACGCCCCCACCATCGATTTTACCAGGACGCCGCCGAGGAAGCCGACGTTTCTGGGCATCAGGAGTTTTACCGACTACAACCTCGCCGAACTCGCCGACTACATCGACTGGACGCCGTTCTTCCAGACCTGGGAGCTGACCGGGCGATATCCCGCGATCCTCGACGATCCCAAGGTGGGCGAAGTCGCGCGCTCGCTGCACAGCGACGCCCGCAGGATGCTCGACCTGATCGTCAAGGAGAACTGGTTCAAGGCGCAGGCCACCATCGGCTTCTGGCCGGCCAATGCCGAAGGCGACGACATCGTGGTTTATGCCGATGACAGCCGGAAGCAGCCCATCGCGACGTTCCATACCCTGCGCCAGCAGCTGGAGAAGCGCGAGGGCCGCTTCAACTCGGCGCTGTCGGACTTCATCGCGCCGGCATCGAGCGGCGTGCCGGATTATATCGGCGCCTTCGTGGTCACCGCGGGGATCGGCGAGGACGTGATCGCCGACCGCTTCAAGAACGCCAATGACGATTACTCCTCGATCCTGTGCAAGGCGCTGGCGGATCGTCTCGCCGAGGCCTTTGCCGAGCGGATGCATGCCCGGGTGCGCCGCGAGTTCTGGGGCTACGCGCCGGACGAAACGCTGACGCCGGATCAGCTCATCCTCGAACAATACCAGGGCATCCGCCCGGCGCCCGGCTATCCGGCGCAGCCCGACCACACCGAGAAGGCGACGCTGTTCGCGCTGCTCGACGCCGAGAAGACCGCCGGCGTCAAGCTGACCGAGAGCTATGCGATGTGGCCGGGCTCGTCGGTGTCGGGGCTGTATTTCAGCCATCCCGAAAGCTTCTACTTCGGCGTCGGCAAGATCGAGCGCGACCAGGTCGAGGACTATGCCGCGCGAAAGGGCTGGAGCTTGGCGGAAGCCGAGCGCTGGCTGGCGCCGGTGCTGAATTACATTCCGGCGCAGGACCAGTCGGCGCAGGAACGCCGCGTCAAGGAGGCGATGCCGACGCTGGCGCCGGCTTCCGCCGAGCCCGCCAACGATGTGTCGTCGCATCCGCCGGGCTGCAACTGCGCGGTGCATCTGGCCTATCGCAAGAAGGCGGCGCGGGCGTAGCGCCCTCGCTCTTACCCTCCCCTGGAGGGGGCGGGTCGGCTCGCATTGAGCGAAGCGAGATGCGAGACGGGGTGGGGTGATGCTTCAGCCCGTACACTGTTCGAAACGAGAGACCGTCACCCCAGCCCGCCGCTCCTTTCAGTCGCGTCGACCCTCCCCCTCCAGGGGAGGGTAAGAGATGCCTCGTCATCACCGGGCTTGACCCGGTGATCCATCTTCTCAAGAGTCCTGTGAAGATGGATGCGCGGGTCAAGCCCGCGCATGACGGACAGTGCGGAGCTCCCATGAAATTCTTCTCCTTCTGGCGATCGCTGGCGAGTTTTCGCGTTCGCATCGCGCTCAACCTCAAGGGCCTGCCGGCCGAGGTGATCTTCGTCGATCTCGACAAGGATGCGCATCGCGCCGACGACTATCGCAAAGTCAACCCGCAGATGGCGCTGCCGGCGCTGGTCGAGGACGACGGCACCGCGCTGTTCCAGTCGCTCGCGATCATCGAATATCTCGACGAGACCCATCCCGTCCCGCCGCTGCTGCCGGCGGATGCGCGCGGCCGCGCCCGGGTGCGCGGGCTGGCGCTGATCGTGGCCTGCGAGGGCCATCCGCTGCTGGTGCCGCGGGTGCGGCGCTATCTCGATCACGAGCTGAATCTGCGCGAAGCCCAGCAGGCGGCGTGGCGACGGCACTGGACCGTGGAAACGCTGGCCGCGCTCGAAGCCCATCTCGCCTCCGACAAGGCCACCGGCCGCTTCTGTCATGGCGATACGCCTTCGCTGGCCGACATCTGCATGGTCGGCCATGTCACGGTGGCGATCACCCAGCAGATCAACCTGTCGCCCTATCCCACCGTGAAGCGCATTTTCGACACCGCGATGGCGCTGCCGGCATTTGCGAGCGCCCATCCGCTGGCGCAGCCGGAGGCGATGCGGGTGAAGGGGTAGCTATTCTTCCTTTCCCTCTCCCCTTGTGGGAGAGGGTGGACGCGATGCGCAGCATCGCGGACGGGTGAGGGGTTGGCTCAACCGGTAGTGTGCCTGCGGATAGAGACCCCTCATCCGGCGCTTCGCGCCACCTTCTCCCACAAGGGGAGAAGGGAGAAGGCTGCTCGCCTTCGCATGGCGATGAATTTGAAATTCAAACAGCAGACACGGCTTCGCGTATTCTCGCGGCGCATGGCGCCCGAAGTTTTGCAAATCGTTCGGCCCTCGAAATCGAGAGGGCGCAGGGAAGACCGGGTGCGCGCTGCACCCGCGGTCTCGTGTGCAAAAATGTGCATCAAAAAAAGCCCACGAGCATACAGGTTCAGCGGAAACACTCCGGCCTTCCCTGCGCAGTGGTTTACGGCTTATACGTGAT
>JAYSPJ010000078.1:0-7284 GCA_043722155.1 Bradyrhizobium sp. | reverse complement strand
GATCCGCTCGACGCCTCCGGCGTGCATCCGGAAGCCTATCCGGTGGTACGCAAGATCCTTGCCGCGACCAAAAGCGACATCAAGGCGCTGATCGGCAATGCCGAAATCGTGCGCCAATTGAAGCCGCAGGCCTTCGTCGACGACACGTTTGGTCTGCCGACGGTGACCGACATCCTGCGCGAGCTGGAAAAGCCCGGCCGCGATCCGCGCCCGGCTTTCAAGGCCGCGGTGTTCAAGGAAGGCGTCGAGACGCTGAAGGATCTCAAGCGCGGCATGATCCTCGAAGGCACCGTCACTAACGTGGCGGCGTTCGGCGCCTTCGTCGATATCGGTGTGCACCAGGATGGTCTGGTGCACATCTCCGCGATGTCGAAAACCTTCGTCAAGGACCCGCGCGAGGTGGTGAAGTCGGGCGACATCGTCAAGGTCAAGGTGCTGGAGGTCGAGGTCGCCCGCAAGCGCATCGCGCTGACGCTGCGGCTCGACGACGAGACCGGCGGCAAGAGCGACCGCAAGGAGCAGGGCATGCCGCGCGACAATTCCCCGAAGTCGATGACGTCATCGGCGCCGGCCAAGCCGCAACAGCCATCCGGCGGCGGCGCGCTGGCGGAAGCCTTGCGCCGCGCTGCCGAGAAAAATGGGGGACCCAAGGCCTAGAAATCCAAAGGTTGGATCCCTCACGGCATGACGGACAGATCGCAAACGCCGCGCTATACCCCACTGTGACATCATCGGCTGCTCGATCGGACCAAGCAAACCCATGCCCGCCTTCCCGACCTCCACCACCGTTCTCGACTCCATCCTGTTCCGCGACGCCTTCGGCACGCCCGCCATGCGCGAGGTGTTTTCGGACTTCAGCCTGATTTCCCGGTATGCCGAGGTCGAGATTGCGCTGGCGCGGGCCGAGGCGCGCTGCGGCGTGATTCCGGCCGAGGCCGCGGAAGAAATCGCAGCACGCACCGACGTCCCGGCGTTCGATTTCGATCTGTTGCGCCGCGAGACCGATATCGTCGGCTATCCCATTCTGCCGCTGGTGCACCAGATCGCGAAGCAGTGCGGCGAGGCCGGCCGCTATGTGCATTGGGGCGCCACCACGCAGGACATCATGGATACCGCCGTGGTGCTGCAGCTGCGCGACGGCCTGAAGATCGTCGAAGCGGATATTCTGGCGCTGCGCGGCATCCTCGCCGATCTCTGCAGGCGCCATCGCGACACCCCGATGGCCGGACGCACCCATCTGCAGCAGGCGCTGCCGGTGACGTTCGGCTACAAGACCGCGATTTATCTCGCAATGTTCGACCGTCACGCCGAACGCCTCGAACAATTGAAGCCGCGCCTGCTGGTCGGCCAGTTCGCCGGCGCCGCCGGCACGCTGGCCTCGCTCGGCGACAAGGGCTTTGAGGTCCAGCAGGCGTTTTGCGAGGAGCTCGGTCTCGGCGTTCCCGTCTCCACCTGGCATGTCGCGCGCGACGGTTTCGCGGAAACCGTGAATTTTCTCGCGCTGGTGACCGGCTCGCTCGGCAAGATCGCGCTCGATATCATGATCATGGCCTCGACGGAATTCGCCGAGGTCTACGAGCCCTTCGTGAAGGGCCGCGGCGCATCCTCGACCATGCCGCAGAAGCGCAACCCGATCTCGTCGGAGCTGATGCTGGCGGCCTCGAAGGCCGTGCGGCAGCACGCCGGCCTGATGCTGGATGCGATGGTTCAGGATCTCGAACGCGCCACCGGGCCATGGCATGCCGAATGGATGGCCATTCCGGAAAGTTTTGTGCTGACCGCGGGCGCGCTGCAGCAGGCGAAATTCGCGCTCGCCGGCCTGGTCGTCGACGAGAAGCGGATGGCCGACAATCTCGACATCAGCCGCGGGCTGATCGTCGCCGAGGCCGTGATGATGGGGCTGGCGCCGGAGGTCGGCCGGCAGGAGGCGCATGACATGGTCTACGACGCCTGCCGGCTCGCCAACGAAAAGGGTCTGACGCTGGCGGACGCGCTGTCGGCGGACCCGCGGGTATCGGAACGAATCGATCGCGCCACCATCGACCGGCTGACCTCGCCGAGGAATTATCTCGGTCTCGCGCCGGCGATGGTGGACCGGGTGCTGGCGGCATCGAAACGCCAGGACTCGGACTCCGGGGGCAAACGAATGGGCCCGGGAGGGGTTTAGCTACTCCTCGGTTGGGCCGTGAAGCATACGACGAAGTCGCTGAGCTTCGCGCCACGTCTCACGAACCTCTTTGCCAAAGCGAGCGATCTTGGTTGCTGCCTGCACGATGATGAGCGTGACCATGGCTAATGGCCCGCCCTGAAAAGCAGGCGCTCCACTTGACGCTCTGCGTCATCCGTCCATTTGAGCCCGCGGGCGGCAAAGTACTGCTCTACCGCGCGGTCGGCCCGTCGCTGACGGGCTTCGATCTGAACGCGCAACAATCGGGTAAAAAACGAGGGTTTTCTGGTCGGGGCAAAATGCCAGGCCCCAGTGGTTAGTACATTCGCCATAGATAGCTCCTTTGCGGAGTTGTCCTTGGGGCGAATTTCCTACCTGATCGACAGATAGGTACTGGTACCCGCTAATGCGAGATCAATAGCGCGCATCATGCACTAATTTTATCCTCATCGTGCAAATGCCGACGCAATCACGTTCCAGTGACATTTGCGCCGGATGTTTCCGGCCTACGCGTGGTTGCTAACGTGTGTGCTTTTTGCTGCACACGCGGCTGCGGCTGCGGCTGCGGGCGATCCAGTATTCCAGAGACGGCAGTGATCGAGTCGAGAAGCCACGGCGTAGCGGGGTATGACAGTCGGAGGGGGCACGATCCGCTGGCTATTGCACCCTGCGAAGACAGGTTTAGATAGAACATCGCACCTGCATGAGGCCCCGCCATGACCGTCCACGAACGCAACATCTCGGCATCGATCGATCCGGTCAAACTCGACCGCCTCGCCGAGGTCGCCATCAGGATCGGGCTGAACCTGCAGCCGGGGCAGGATCTGCTGCTGACGGCGCCGAGCGTGGCGCTGCCGCTGGTGCGCAAGATCGCCGAGCATGCCTACAAGGCCGGCGCGGGGCTCGTGACCCCGATCCTGTCGGACGAAGAGATCACGCTGGCGCGCTATCGGTTCGCGTCCGACGACAGTTTCGATCGCGCCGCCGGCTGGCTCTACGAGGGGATGTCGAAGGCATTCGTCGCCAACACCGCGCGGCTCGCCATCGTTGGCGACAATCCGATGTTGCTGGCGGGCGAGGATCCCGCCAAGGTCGCGCGCGCCAGCAAGGCCAATTCGATGGCCTATCAGCCGGCGCTGGAAAAAATCGTCGGATTCGACATCAACTGGAACATCATCGCCTATCCGAGTCCGGCCTGGGCAAAGCAGATGTTTCCTGGCGACGAGGAAGATGTCGCGGTGGCCAAACTGGCCGACGCCATCTTCGCGGCCTCGCGGGTCGACAATAACGGCGCTGTCGCATCTTGGAAGAAGCACAACGCCGTGCTGCGCGAGCGCACCGAATGGCTGAACGGCCAGCGCTTCGGCGCGCTGCATTATTCCGGACCGGGCACCGATCTCACGATCGGCCTTGCCGACGGCCACGAATGGCAGGGCGGCGCCTCGACCGCGAAAAACGGTATCATCTGCAACCCCAATATTCCGACCGAGGAAGTGTTCACCACCCCGCATTGCCGGCGGGTCAGCGGGCACGTCGTCAGTTCCAAGCCGCTGTCCTATCAGGGCTCGCTGATCGACGACATCGCGGTACGGTTCGAGGAGGGACGCATCGTCGATGCAAAAGCCTCACGCGGCGCGGAAGTGCTGAACAAGGTGCTCGACACCGACGAGGGCGCGCGCCGTCTCGGCGAAGTGGCGCTGGTGCCGCATTCCTCGCAGATCTCGAAGAGCGGCCTGTTGTTCTTCAATACCCTGTTCGACGAGAACGCCGCCTGCCACATCGCGCTCGGCCAGTGCTATTCGAAATGTTTTCTCGGTGGCGGCAACCTGACGCCCGAGCAGATCGCGGCCCAGGGCGGCAACAAGAGCTTGATCCACATCGACTGGATGATCGGCTCGGACAAGACCGATATCGACGGCGTCCACGCCGACGGCCGGCGGGTGCCGGTATTCCGCAAGGGCGAGTGGGCGTCATGTGGTTAACGGGCGGCGCGAACCGTCGCCCGATGCCAAAGCGAGCGTATTTGGCCCCTTAATGCTGTCGGTTGCGCCAGGCGCCCTGCAATGCGGCCGATCGTGCATGCAACCATAGCCATGGCGTTTTGGCCGCTATTGGCCTAAAGGATGCTCAACTCAATCAAATCAGTCATCCCACGCGGCTGTGCATCCGCCAGGCACGCGAGCTTCAACCCATTCGGTTCGAAGCCGTATTCGGCTTTTTCAGCGCAAGCGCCAACCAAGGTTTTTCATTTCGTGACATTCTCCACCACAAGTCCGCCGCTCGCCCGGGCCTTGACCGAGCGCAACTACGATTCCGCGACCGCGGTGCAGACCGCCGTGCTCGCGGACGCCGCTGCCGGCCGCGACCTGCTGGTTTCGGCGCAAACCGGCTCGGGCAAGACCGTCGCCTATGGGCTCGCGATCGCCAAGGACCTGCTCGGCGACACCGAGCGGTTCGAGCGGGCCGCCGCACCGCTCGCCCTGATCGTCGCGCCGACCCGCGAACTGGCGTTGCAGGTGCATCGCGAACTCGAATGGCTCTATCGATATGCCGATGCGCGCGTGGTCTCCTGCGTCGGCGGCATGGATCCGCGCGCCGAACAGCGCCAACTGGCCGCCGGCGCCCACATCGTGGTCGGCACGCCCGGCCGGTTGTGCGACCATCTGCGGCGCGGCCGTCTCGACGTCTCGCAGTTGAAGGCGGTGGTGCTCGACGAGGCCGACGAGATGCTCGATCTCGGCTTTCGCGAGGATATGGAATTCATCCTCAAGACCACGCCGGCCACTCGCCGCACGCTGCTGTTCTCGGCGACCCTGCCGCGCGGCATCATAGCCCTGGCCAAGGCGTATCAGCAGCAGGCGTTTCGCGTCGAGGTCGCGGGCGACGAAGGCGGTCATGCCGACATCGAGTATCGCGCCATCCGAATCGCCGCGGCCGATGTCGAGCACGCGGTCGTCAACGTGCTGCGCTTCTTCGAATCGCCGGGCGCGCTGGTGTTCTGCAACACCCGCAACGCGGTGCGGCATCTGCAGGCGACGTTGTCGGAGCGCGGTTTCTCCGTGGTCGCGCTGTCGGGCGAGTTGACGCAGAACGAGCGGACCCAGGCGCTGCAGTCGCTGCGCGATGGACGCGCCCGCGTTTGCGTCGCCACCGACGTCGCGGCGCGCGGCATCGATCTGCCGAACCTCGACCTCGTCATTCACTCGGACCTGCCGAATGACGCGGAGGTGATGCAGCATCGCTCCGGCCGCACCGGCCGGGCCGGCCGCAAGGGTGTCAGCGTGCTGCTGGTGCCGCCGGCGCGCAAGCGGCGCGCGGAATTGCTGCTGAATTTGGCGGGGATCGACGCCGTCTGGGGCACGGCGCCCACGGCCGAAGAAATCCGCAAGCTCGATCAGGAGCGCATGCTGAAGGATACGCTGTTTGCGGAGGAGACGACGCCGGAAGATCTGGTGCTGGCGCAGGCCATGCTCGCCGAGCGGTCGCCCGAGGATATTGCCGCAGCCCTGGCGCGGCTCTACCGCGCGCGGCTGCCGTCGCCCGAGGACATTCTCGATGCCGGCCACGGCGCCGGCCGGTCCCGTGACGTCGGCGGCCGGGAAAAAGGCGCGCGGCCGCCGCGCGGCGACGATCGCGAGGCCGCGCCGCGCGGAAAGTCCGGCAAATCATCGCCGCGTCACGGCGGCATGGCGGAGGGCAGCGTGTGGTTTCGCGCCGCCATCGGCCGCAAGAAGAACGCGGAAGCGCGCTGGCTGTTGCCGATGATCTGCCGCCGCGGCGGCATCGACAAGCATGACATCGGCGCCATCCGCATCATGGACACCACCACCGAGTTCGAGATTTCCAGGGGCGCGGCGGAATCCTTCGCGGCCATGATCCGGCGCCCCGACAAGGAAGACAACATCCGCATCGAGGCGATGGCCGAAGCCCCGCAGGGAGAGGCTCCCCGGGAGAAGCGGTCCTATCCGCCGCGGCGCGAAGCCGGCACCGCCGATCGCGGCGACCGCCCGAACGGTCGCTCGCGTGAAGAGCGCGGGCCGAAGCAGTACGGCAAGCCTCCCGGCGGAAGCGGACCGGGATTTGCCAGGGAGCCGGGTTTCGACAAGAAAAAGAAATATCCGCACAAGCCCGCCTATGCAGGACCAGCGCCGCATGCCGGCGCGGCTGACGCGAAACCCGCGTTCGGAAAAAAGAAAAAGAAGAATCGCGGCGGCTGAGGAGGCTGGATCACCCGGCGCATCGCCACGGCGCCCTCCACCTGCGGGTTGATCGGCGGTGTTCGGTTCGGTCTGCCGACCGATATGGGCATGCTCTCGAATACCGTTCGCTCAGCCGAACTTCAGCCTGTAGAAATCCGTCGCCGTGTTCGAGAACAGCGCGGTCTTGTCAGACTCGCTATACTGCGCGGCGATGCGCTTGAAGGCGTTGAAGATCACCTGGTAGCTGCACTGGCCTTTATCGGGGGGGAAGTTGCTTTCGAACATCGCGCGGTTGGGGCCGAAGGCCTCGATGCAGGTCTCGATATAGGGGCGCCAGGCCGCCGCGGCTTCCTCCGACGACGGCGGCTTCGGACGCAGGTGAAAGTCGTAGCCGAGCAGGCACATCGCCAGCCCGCCGAGCTTGACCGAGACGTTGGGGCATTTCGCGATTTCCTGGATCGAGGCCTTCCATGCCGGAAACGCCTCCTCGCGCTTGCCGGCGAAACGGCCGATGCCGACCGGGCCGCCGCAATGATCGAGCACGATCCTGGTGTCCGGAAAGGCGCGGGCGAGATCGGTGAGTTCGCCGATCTGCGGATGAAACAGCCAGGCATCGAAACTCAGGCCGAGCGGGGCGAGGCAGGCAAAACCCTTGCGAAAGGTGGGGTCGAGCAGCAGGCCCTTCGGGCGGGTGGCATACATGCCGGCGATGTCCGCCTCCGCATCCCACGCCGATGAATGGCGGATGCCGCGAAAGCGGCCCTGGCCGGCGGCGATTTCCGCTTCGAGCACGGGCTTTGCACCTTCGCCGAGCAGCAGGTTGGCGTGGCCGACGATGCCGGCGCAGATCGCGGCCGGACCATAGCCGCCGCTCGCGCTCATCGCCGCGGCGCCGTTGGCGAATTCCACCTCGCCGAC